>DASQRW010000113.1:0-78713 GCA_035642715.1 Nitrososphaeraceae archaeon
TGTTCGATTAGCCGAAAGAGAGGAACGATACATCGTATAGGTCTAGGTTACAAGTAAAGGCTTGCAACTCCCATGGGAACGATGAGTTGTCGTCTTAGGTAATAGGTTAACCTACAGCCTAAAGGTTGTAGGGGAGTCCAAGTCTAAGAGGATAAGGGTAAACCACATGGCTGCTTTGGAACTTATTGTAGCAGTCTTGCAGGGAAAACCACATGTCTTCGAGTGCTAATCGGACTTTAATTTTCTTTTGACTAGTAAATCATATTACTACGATAGTTCAAAGATGATTTTTATTATAGTTAATCCATCTTTTACTCATCTTTCTTTTCCTGTGACGTTCCAATAAAGTGTTCATTGCGTTACTATTATTTTCTTAATATTGCGAAATCCTATTTAATTATGATACACTTTGATTATGTTTCGGAATATCATCTATCTATAAAATAATGCATTATATATAAAATTGTGACATATAAAACGTCTTAGAATATACAAATATCTGACCATCAAAAATTGGCTATACCTGCAAATCAATTTGACTTGTTTTATCAATATCTTTAAAAACTTTCAAAACAATCGTTTTGCTTTTATGTACATTCAGATACAAAAGTTAATTAAGTTATTGATGTGGTACCAAATTTGTGGTAAAGAACTTTTCCTTCTCTTGCAACTAAAAAAATTCTATTCGGAGGAATAATTTCAAAATTCTCTGAAAGCTTTAAGAATTCTGGCAATGAAACTTTAATAATCGAGTTAAATTCACGATAGCTTACTGAATAGAGGTTAGGGTCATCAGCATACAAAGCTTTACTAAAAATTTCTTTGAGTCGACCTTTCCGTGTCATATTTTAGATTTTATTATCTCCACTTCCACTGCGATGGATGCTAGAGTTATCTTACTTATAAATTTAGTATATCAGTTCATAATATCTGTTGACGTAACATATATAAAATTCTTAAGAAAAAGTAATCTTCTATAGATATTTCTGGTACTACTTGTTTAAAATTTCTTCTTTATTATTATCCGTCCCGGCATCAAATAGGATATTGAAAGATAAAGCAGTTATATAGACTTGTAGATATTAAATTGAAAGACTATATCAGATTTGGCATCTTTCCAGTTATGTATGAAATAATAGCAGGTACTTACATCTCCTAAGTCATCTGATAGATAATAGGGCGAATGAAATTACATCTATAATTGATTATTTTGCATACCCCTAGCTTTTAATAACTTTACTACAGTCACTTGGTTATCAACAGCGTAATTAAAACAAAAATTTAAGCAATTTATTTCCTATATCTTTTCTTTTGTAGATACAAGTAAAGGTAAACTACACAATAAATATTAACATATGGCTGTCATCCCATCCCATACTATGTCGAGAAATGAAATGGATGGAAGGAAAGAATATTTTAGATTTAAGCTTAGTATTATAATTGGCTACCTTTAAGATTACGTGGTAATATAGTTATTTGCTAATTGTCATTATCTAGGGAGTAACCAATTATGATAACAGACAATCCTTAGACTTCTGTTCTATTTGTTAGGTCATTATATTTAATCACTTGATATTGTATAATGGGAATGATATTATACTAATGATTTAGTAATACTTTTAGTACTGCTTCATAATAAAAAATTATATATAATATGTAGAGCTAGCTTTTTAAACTAAAATCAATCAATAAAGAAAGAGATGGCGGGTGTAACCGAGTTCAATGACTCAAAAGATAACTTAATCGTGAACATTAAAAAAAGAGACGGCAGAGTTGTTAATTTTATGCATTCTAAGATATCAAATGCAATTTACAAAGCACTTGTAGTGACCGGTAAAGCAGATTATCCATTAGCAGAAAGGTTGGCAAATAGGGTGATAGAGAAAATGGTTCAAAGTGGTTATGGATCTACTGGAAAAGTTGCAATTGCAAGTGTTGAAGATGTGCAAGATATGGTGGAATCTATTCTCATTGAAGAAAGTTTGTCTGAAACGGCAAAGGCATATATCCTGTATAGGCATGAGCGGCGCAAAGTTCGAGATGAGAAGATGAGAATTCTAAATAAGAAGGTGCTTGATGAAGTTGATAAAGTATTTGATATTAATTCCCTTAGAGTTTTAGCTGCGCGTTATCTGTTACGAGATAACAACGGTGAGATCATAGAAGGTCCAAAACAAATGTTTGAAAGAGTAGCAATTCTGGTTGCACTTCCTGATGTGTTGCATGATTCTCAATTGTTCAATTTAACAGGTAGGCATAACCAAAACATCGAAGAAGCAGAGAAATATTATGCAAAAATAGATGACTTTGATCTAAAATTAAAGATAGGGGATTACTATCTGAACAAATATCACTTTGAATCTCTCATTCGACACTATGTATCTCTAGCAAAGATAGGTCGTATGAAAGTTGGCTTTAAAGAGCTACTTAGAATGATAGCTGAAAGCAAGTTAAGCGTATATGAAGATAGGATCAAGGAGTACTATAATTTGATGGTATCAAGAGATTTTCTACCAAATACACCAACATTGATGAATGCAGGTGCACGGCTTGGTCAATTGTCAGCTTGTTTTGTTCTTGATATGTCAGATGACATGTTTAAGATCATGAAATCATCAACTGATGCAGCCATGATTTTCAAATCAGGTGGAGGTGTGGGAATAAATTACTCCGACCTAAGACCAGAAGGAGATATTGTTGCTTCAACATCTGGAGTTGCATCAGGTCCAACGTCTTTTATGAGAATCATTGATACTATAACCGATGTAGTAAAACAAGGCGGAAAGAGACGTGGCGCAAATATGGGTATATTAGAGGCATGGCATCCGGACATTGAAAAGTTTATAACGGCCAAGACCAAACCTGGCGTATTTGAAAACTTTAATGTCAGTGTTGGCGTCTGGGAAGATTTTTGGAAGTCGCTTGTAAACAAGGATAGCCACAAGTATACACTACATAATCCCAGAACTCATGAGCCTCTAAAGCAGATCGATTCACATCAATTAATGGATCTAATAGCATTTAGCGCATGGAAAAGTGCGGAACCAGGTGTTATCTTCTTTGATAATATTAACAAATACAATCCAATTATAAATGCAAAGGGCGGACCTTTGCGTGCAACAAATCCATGCGGCGAACAATCATTATATCCTTATGAATCATGCAATCTAGGTTCAATCAATCTTGCAAACTTTGTAAAGCGCAAGGCAGATGGAATGTTTGAATTTGATTGGCAAAAATACGAGCAGGCAATAAGAGTCTCCTCCAGATTCTTAGATAATATTATCGATATGAATAAGTATCCAGTAGAAGAAATTGATATCAATACAAAGCTAACAAGAAGAATAGGCCTTGGCATAATGGGTATTGCTGATTTGCTATTCCTACTTAAAATTCCATATGATTCAAATGATGGCTATGCATTCATGTACAAACTGGCAGAAGCAGTATCATACTATAGTATGGAAGAAAGTGTTGCTATTGCAAAGGTAAGAGGACCATTTCCCTTATTCAAAGAGACAGATTATGTAGAAGGTAAAATACCTATCGCAGGATATTATGAGTTACCAACAGAAACACATGCATACAATTGGGATTCATTAATTAAAAAAATTCAAAAACATGGAATCCGAAACTCTTGGACATCCACTATTGCTCCTACTGGTACATTATCTATGATTGCAGATACTTCAAATGGTGTTGAACCGATGTTTGCACTAGTTTTCGAAAAACGTGTGACAGTCGGTAGGTTCTTCTATACTAATAGGATTTTTGAAAATGTGTTGAAGGAAAGCGGTCTTTACAATGATGAAATACTTGCAAAAATCGCAAATAATTATGGTTCAGTTCGTGGTTTGGCTGAAATTCCAGAATGGATTCAGAAAACGTTTGTTACTGCAATAGATATACATTGGACTGATCATATAATGGCGCAGGCGATATGGCAAAAATGGATTGGCAATGCCATTGCAAAAACAATCAATATGCCAGGAGATGTTACTGCAGAAGACGTCAAGTATGCATATCTCTTGTCACATGAACTTGGATTAAAAGGAGTTACGGTATACAGAGATGGCTCAAGACATGAACAGGTTCTACATATCACAGGTAATCAAACAAAGGAAAAGAAATTCATTACAAGACCAAGCAAATATGCCGCTGACTATATACGTGCAAACATAAAAGAACCATATATCAGAGACCAAATAGAAAAGATCTTTGAACAAACTAAGATCGAAGAAGAAGAAGACTTACCTACCGAAACAATTTCAACATCAATACTGCTGGATACGCCAGACAAGTCAATGCAAGCACCTCTAATGGAATCAAATGAGGATAATGCCTGTCCATCATGCAAAGCAAGATTAATAATCACTGAAGGTTGCAATTTGTGTATTGAATGCGGCTTTAGCAGCTGCGTTTCAGGATGACAACAACAAAACACCCTCTCTTTATGGATAACTAGCAAGTAGTAATCATCTGCCAATGCTACTATAAACCAACCAAAAAAAACTTAATTCCAGTTAAACAATTTAAGTTACTAACATAGGTGAAAGAGAAAATATCTATGCTAAGGGCCTATGGAAGAAGTAGTTTATTTATTAATGCAACAAGAGATTATTTATATTCTAACCTTCTAATCTTTCAATGATTTAGTCCATTAGTCTTAAAGTATAAATGACATAACTGGATCTCGGGATCAGCATGGTGTATTATCTATAAAAAATTAGTGTACCATTGTATGAAAAGACAAATTAAAAGGTTTACTATTTGAAGGATTGTCGTTGTATTGATATTCACAGAAAACAATGAGTAGAGGCTGCTTTTGACATATTATGTTTCTATTGATAAAGTACCAGACCAAATATTTATCATATATTATAACTATATAATAGATACAATAATGCATCCTCTATCAAAAGATGACAATGATACCAACAAGCCGCAACAGCCAGCAGACAATTTCCAAGCAAAACGAATAGAAGACGATATAAACGAGCTTCCTGTAAACAAGTCTAAAGTTATAGCGTCAAAAATTAGCAAATTTGCCCGTGGATTTAAAATTCCGGATAATAAAAAGCCAAAAATAAGTGAATCAAAAGTTCATGAGCGAGATTAGTATATATACAATCTTTGATGCCAATTAAGATATAACCATAGTATTACTAATCGAGATCTTTCTCCAATATTTTGCAATTATAATCAAAAACGTTATTGTGAATCTAGATCATGTATAGAGTTCATTATGATGACACTATAGATTCAATAGCTGCAATTTATACCGTATATAATATCTATCTTTACTCTTAAGAAAAGTGGATATGACTTTATTTTTGTCCCAGCTGGAACTAGTTGTACTCTCGTTAAATGAGTTATAAAGACAATTTTTTAGATTATTAAATATGACAAATATCCATAAGTAACAAAAACTGATGCTTAAAATATCTGATTGGGATTGGAACTTATATGCAGTCATTAGCACAGCAAAACAGCTCTCATTCTGTTTCTTCTATCAAAAACATATTGGAGGATAGTTCACTTACGTTTGCTGAGAAGGCAATTAGCATAAAAAGTTTAACACTAAAAAATAAGCAGGGCGAAGTATCCAAACCTTCTATGGCTGGCGATATTGCAATTGTAGATGTGGATCTTGCTATGGCACAAGACAGTACGGGTCCTTTGGCAATACGTTCATTAAATGAAATGCGAGTGAATAAACTCTTTAATCCTTCAAGGGTTTTGCTAGTCATAGATCATACATTTCCTGCAGCAGATGAAAAGGTCGCAAATCTACACACTATGATGAGAGGTTTTGCTTCAAAGCATAGCTGTATGTTAGTTGAAGGTTCTATATCTCATCAGCATATTCTTGAATATCTTGCTGTTCCTGGTATGATGATACTCGGCGCAGATTCTCATACATGTCAAGCTGGATGTATTTCGGCATTTGCCACTGGAATTGGAAGTACTGAACTGGCGGCTGTATGGGCTACAGGCCAAATGTGGCTACGCGTACCAGAAACAATAAAAATTAATTTATCGGGCAATTTTAGTAAAGGGGTTTCTGCCAGAGATCTAATACTCGATTATATTGGAAAGGTTGGTGAAGATGGAGCCAATTATAAGGCTTTGGAGTGGACATATGCAAATGACATTACCAGAAAGGAGTTTAGTATTGATTCAAGAGCATGTATAAGCAATGCTTCAATGGAATGCGGTGCCAAGATTTCCGTATTTCCTACTGATGAGCTGACTAGAACTTATTTAAATGAAAAACCAAGAATTATTAAAGATGTGCCAGAAATTGATATTCAGCCTGGCAGCTCAGCTAACTATGTGGAGGAGATAGAGATAGAATGTGATAATATAGAGCCAATGGTGGCTGGCCCAGATCATCCAGATTTAGTACATTCAGTTGAAGAAATAGGTGGGATGGAAATCGATCAGGCTTTCATAGGTTCTTCTACAAACGGAAGGATAGAAGATCTTGAGATAGCAGCACGTATATTAAAGGGTAGAAAAGTTCATAAAAATACACGATGTGTAGTTACTCCTGCATCTGTCAAAGTATATGAAGAGGCCATTAAACGTGGGTACGTAGAAATTTATCTTGAATCAGGAGCAGTTTTTACCAATGCTACATGTGGAGCATGTGTTGGTACTCATCTTGGTGCATTAGGGGAATCTGAAATTTGTTTATCTTCCTCTTCAAGAAATTTTGTCGGAAGAATGGGGGCGCTTTCATCAAAAGTATATCTTGCATCTCCAGCTACTGTTGCTGCATCTGCAATTGAAGGAAAAATAATTGATCCACGGAGGTTTCTCTGACATGAATAGTGAACCAACTCCAGAATCTTCGCCACATTCTTCGCCATTAATGCCATCACCACCACCAGGAACAGTGCCTCCACCAGTTGTCACTACTGCCATTTTAAATGGAAAAGCTTGGGTTTTTGGAGATGACATTAATACGGACATAATTATACCGTTCAGATTCAAAAGCAGGACCAACGATCCCTATGAGATGGCAAAATATGCTATGTATGGAATTGATCCCGATTTTCCGACAAAGATATCCAAAGGTGACTTTATAGTGGCGGGAAAAAATTTTGGAGGCGGATCCAGTAGAGAACAGGCTCCAGTAGCATTAAAGTATGCAGGAATCTCTATTGTTATAGCAGAAAGTTTTGCCCGCATCTTCTATAGGAACGCATTTACTATTGGACTTCCAGCTCTCGAAATTCCAGAAATAAAAGGTAAAGTAGTTCAGGGAGATGAGCTTAAGGTAGACATTGGAAACTTTACTGTGGAAAATATACGGACAAAAGGAATATTTTATGCAAGGAAGGTTCCAGAATTTATGCAACAGATGTTGTTAGAAGGTGGATTAGTCGAATATTATAGGAGAAACAAGCGGTTTCCATGGATGTAATCAGAATTACATCAGGTATATTCTATATTTTAGTATAGGTCCACACACAACAAATGATGATGCTCATGACCGATATGACCGATAAAATTTAATTCCGAGTGGACAACTCTGTTTGTTAATATGACATCTGTAGAGAAAAACTGGATAGGCCTACGCAGCAGCGGAATTAGAATCATCTTTCTTGGCTTATTCTCTCTGATTTTGACCTTTATAATTTATGGCCGATTGACCACTCCTTCAGGCGAGCAAACAATTATGATTACACCTTATCTTATGAATCTTGCAAATGCTGTTTTTACAATTATTTTCTTATCAATGTTATTTGTGGGCTATGGAATATACAGAATTTTCAAAGCAGAACAACGACTAAAAGCTAATACTAATAGTTTAATGTTCTATATAACAGCAGCATTTTTAGACAATAAATATTGGAAAGTGATGGTAATATTTGCAATTATATATGGCATTTTTTTTGGATTTCTGTCTCAAATATTCATTTATAGATATGATATTTCATTTTCTGAACAAGGAATTACCGTTCCATCTGTTAATGTTATCCCATGTTGCAATATGCCAGGTTATGTTCCTATGCTGACTGTATTTCCTACAGATCACTTTCTAATCATGATTATACCAATCAATATTATCCTAGCAGTAATTGTATCTTTTATGGTCGGATTCAATATTTCTTTAACTCTCTACGCATTCAACTTAGATAAAGCGAACACTAAAAGAGTGTCTTCTGTAGGAAGTGTAGGGGCGATCAGTGGACTATTTGTAGGCTGTCCAACCTGTGCCGGCAGTTTGTTTTCTGTGCTCTTAGGTTATAGTGTAGGAACAACCATGGCTGTTCTTGCTCAATTCCAAACCCTTTTCATTTTAATAAGCATACCATCCTTGATACTTGCACCATTTCTTATAGGCCGTGGAATTAGAAGTAGATATAGCTGCAAGCTAGCCTAATAGCCTTTCTTTTCTTTTCTTAGATTTGTCACTAAATCTTGTTCTAATATTGGTAGTGTTTTTGAAATACTATCTAAATACATTTGCACATGTGGCTCTGCAATCCACATTTTCTCATTTTCAAATAGATAACCATATCTCTGTGAGCTACCTATTTTTTGACGTGATTGGAGCGCATTAAGGTATTGTTTAGAAATAGTGGATTCATCAAATCCGTGTTTTCTTGCTATTGCATTGAATACGTCATGCATACCTGATCCGTGCTGTGCTGCTTCCTTTACACGATATGCAATATTTCTTGGAATACCTAGTTTCTGGGCAAGTTTTCTGTGTACATGCTTGCCAAAGGCATCGGCTGAACCTTTTACATTCAGTTTCATATCAGTCTGCATTGAAAATGCAATTACTTTCAAGTCAAGAAAGGGCTCACGCATCTCTATACTGTGTGCCATAGTGATTTTATCTTCTCTCTCTAAAGTTTCTCTGTACAGTAAAAGCATGTCTTCGGTCATATGCTCACGTAATTTCTCGTATCCTTCCTTTTCAACTACCTTTGTATACCAAGAATATCCTCCGAAAAGTTCATCTGCTGCCTGCCCTGAGAACATTACATTAATTCCATCCTCATGTGCAAGCTTTACTGCAGCATATACAGGAACTGCAACCTCTATCTGTCCCGCATTTGTGTCTTCTATTGTATTAATAACCTCTGGAATCATCTGTTCTACTTCATTCTGAGTAAGTTCATTGACTCTTAGTTTAAGATTGAGTCTCTTTGCTATCAGTCTTGCAAATGCAATATCACTAGAACCCTGAATTCCACCAGTATAACAAATAACATCCCGTACCATTTTCTTTGCAAGCCAGGCGATAATTACACTATCAATACCACCTGAGAATATTATTCCGACTCTATCAAAATCCTGCGTACGCTTTTTCATGGATGCAAGTAATACTTTTTCATATGCATTAACAGCTAAATCCATTGTTTTGTAGATTATTTTCTTTGAATGTACTGGAGAACGGGATAGTTTGAAATTTTGTATTAATCCATCTGATTTGATAATTATTGCATGACCTGGCAATACACTGTTTGTAGGTTCTTTTATTCCCACTTTCCATAACGCTTTACGTTCAGACGCAAATGCGATAAAATGATTATTTTCCCCATAGTAAATTTGCCTTACACCCATTTTATCTCTTACCAAGGCTATGTTTTCTGTCTCTTCATCCTTGATAACCAAAGCATAAACACCATCAAGTTCAGCAACAGTCCTTCTAATTGCATATAATAAATCATTGTTCTTGTTAAAATGATCTTCTAACAAATGGACAATAACTTCGCTGTCTGTCTGAGTAACAAATTGATGATGTTTCATTAACCTTCGCCGAATTTTCTTATAGTTGTAAATTTCTCCGTTATGCTCTAGAGTAAACTTTCCATCGCAGCTATGGAAAGGTTGCTGTCCATGAGTACCGCCTACGATCGCGAGCCTTACATGACCTAAAGCATTATTACCAGAAAGCTCATGATATTCTAAACTTGTAAGAGAATCTGATTGTATGATAGAGTCAGCGACTGCTATTCCTGCCCCGTCAGGACCACGATTTGTCATGCAAGAAAGCATTGTTCCGACTAGAGGTACAACATTTTCATTTCTTTTGCTTAATATACCTGCTATTCCACACATATTATATCCCTCTGAATTCTAAAATCGAATTCCTATCTTATAGATAAGCAAATTACTCAACTATAATATAATTATGTACAATGGCTTAAAAGTGTTAATAAATACAAATACATTTAATTCAACTTCCTTGTGACTTTATTTGTTATGATGAAGATAATATATATAATCTGAGTGTTTATAGTCTATAACATCTATCTAATATAATAAGTGTAGTTGGAATTGAGGAATGATTATATAAGTATTGTATTTTCAAAATAATGCAATAAATGCTAAATTTAATTTTGTGGTTCATAAAAAATTCAGAAGGAAAGACTATATTCGATAAATGTATATTGTTTTTTTTAAAAATTATCTATTTAGGTTTAAGAATTTTACTTAGACTAGCTTTAGGAAAAAAGAGAAGAGACAGATTCTATATTAAACGAGGACTTGACTTTGGAGTTTTTTGGTATAAAACTTTCAAGTTTTTAAGGCCAGGCAACTCCACTTTATTAAAATTCAAAGTACCTAAATATGATTACGAATTTTATTGTAGGATTAACAAAGACGATTTTAAAATTATGACAATTCACGAAGATGATATAATAAAACGTTTTACTCCTAAAGAGGGAGATATAGTTATAGATATTGGCGCACATATAGGTCTTTATACAATAATAAGCTCAAAGCGAGTTGGTGCAAATGGAAAAGTAGTTGCTATTGAGGCTGATCCTAGCAATTTTGAAATGTTAAAAAGTAATATTAAACTAAATCAATTAACTAATGTTACACCTTTAAATTATGCAGTATATTCTAAAGAAACAAAAGTAAAACTCTATTTACCTAGTGGAGAATCAGGCTTCACCAAATACAATACTATAATGCCAAATTGGATAAATGCTCAAGAAAAATTTGTAGAAGTAAATGCTAACACGTTAGATTATTTATTGCAATTAAATGAAATAAGGCAAGAAGAAGTAAACTGGATTAAGATCGATGTAGAAGGAGCAGAATTTGAAGTGCTAAAAGGAGCTACTAATGTGCTATCTAAAAGTAAAGATATTGCAATTCTTATGGAATTACATGGTCCTCCGCATGTTTATAGACCGAAAGTGGAAGAATTTGTTAATTTATACAATTTCAAGATAGAGTTTGAAAAGAGTTACGAGGAGAATGGATCAATGCATATAATTATGCAAAAATCTGCTTCAATAATATGACCAACTTATTCATTAACTATTAGGAATGAACAAAGCTTGTTGCTTTATTGTGAAGAATCTTTCCGAATTGTAACATATCTATATCTTTGAAGGGATTAATTTTTTGTAATACTGATGGCTCTTGATTTTCTTCTATGACACCTTTTCCACGCAGTTCTTCAACGATTTTCTCCCTTAGTTTTGGGTGGCAAATTTTGCTATGGTAAATGCAACCAAGTGATCCATCAATCATCTCTTTTAAGTGAATATCCCCTTTCTCTTCATGAAAATGTGGATTTCTGGTTTCTACTTGCATTACCTCAATTCCCTTATCCATGGCTTCCTGATTTTCAGTCGGCACAATTCCTCCAAACTCTTCAAGTAGGTTTACCATTTCATAGGTTTCTACTGAAAAGCTCGACGAATAAGTTAGAAGCTCTGCTAATTTCATTGACATGCAATGTTCTCCTGAATTTCCAGTACGCATAACTTCTGTTTCAAAGCCAGTGTAATAAGATATCAACGAATTAAGATATTGATTTGTTATCTCAGATACTCTCCCCCATTTCGAAAAATAGACACCAGTCTCTGATATTTTTGGTTTATAAATCCAAGACACGCGAACCATTGTATATGGCGTATTCGACATCGCGATTCCTGACGCATAAATCTTTACATATTCGTTTACTGCTCCAGGCACATAGTTGTCTGCATCGATAAATCCAACATATTCTTTTCCTGCCATCTTTGTTAACAGCATTCCAATCATCATTCCCTCGGCCTTGCCATTTCTAACCATGTCATCTGGACCAAATATACTAGTATAGCCAACCTCTCTCAGTGCCTCTGATAGTCCGGGATCTTTCTGATGTACAATCAACGCATTTTTTTCTGCAAATTGGTTAAATTGCTCAAGAGCTTCCTTTTCTAATTTGTATCTATCCACAGGTTGTCTTGGACTATTGGATACAATAATTGTCAAGCAATCATGGGGAATCCCACTCAACACCCCTTCAAGTAACTTTAAACGCTCTCCTTTAACAGGTATGACTATAGCCATTTTTCTCTCAATTTCAGACATCTCTTCATTTCCTATACGTCGGATAGCTTCAGAAGTTGGCCTACCGTCACTAGATCCTGAATCCAATTCATAAACACGTTGAACCCCATGTAGACTTATCGATCCAAATCTTTCTGTGTATCTTGGAAGGTCGACTCTCATACAAGCTAAAAGATCTAATTGTTTATAACTATTAGGAATAGAAAAGGCATATAGATAATTTAATTATTTTACTTTAAACACTGTTATTCTCCATAAATAACTATGCGAATCATGTATAATAACTCCTGATATTATGAACGTATATGCATAAAAGGATGTATCAAAAGAAAAAGCAAACAGTCGAGAAATTTATTAAAAGATTCGGAAAAGTAGAATATTCCTTTATTCTGAATGAAGTTAATATAGATTATGATACATTAATGAAAATACTGGAAGAATTGCGCAAAGAAGGGCGTATAAAGTAGCAGAGTGATTATTAAATGTTTTATTTATCAAACCAATATTATTATATCACTATATCAGAGCTGCCACCAAATAAATATATAGGTGTTAGAGATAATTTGATTATCCCAAAATTAAATGCTATATGTATTCTTATTCTTTGTCTATAAATTCATCTGCTTTGGGTGGTTCTGGATTCAAACCCTTTCTCTTTCTTATTTCTCCAACCAAATTTCTAAATATGGATTGAGGAACAGGTTGCCATGTCTTAAAGTAAGTACTCCACATAGCTTTTCCAGCAGTTCCGCCACGCATAATCTCCGAAAGATCAAATGTTTCAGATGCTGGTATTTCGCCTTGTATAATCGAAATTACGCCTTTTTGTTCTACATTCAATAATTTACCCCTTTTTCCTGATAATATACCTGCTACTGTGCCAATTTGTTCCTGTGGACATTTGACCTCCATTCCAAGTATGGGTTCAAGTAAAACTGGATCTGCGATTAACATCGAACCTAACATAGCTCTTCTAGTTGCAGGCATTAATTGTGCTAGACCTCTATGAGCTGGATCCTCATGTGGAACAAAGTGATGTAATACAAACTTGACACCTCTTACGGATTCATGAGCAATAGGGCCAGAATGAATTACATCATCAAAACCAGATTTAATAGAGTCCATCGACTCCTGTATAAACTGAACACCTTTTGTTTCATCAATTAGCATATTACCACTTACATCAATTGCGGCAACATTTCTTGCTTCATCAGCATTCCAACCTTTTTCTCTAAGAATCTTAGCCATTTCCTTTTTATCCATATCTTCTTTGATTTGGCCATTTCTTATTAGCTCTATTATCTCATTGCCAAGTGATTCTATGCGCATGAAAATTTTGTTGTGTTTATTTGGAGACTTGCTCATGATAGGTCCTGCTTTTGTACGGATGGTTTCACGATAGTTGATCAATGGTTGGGTAGTAGTTATATTAAGACCTGCTTCCTGCAAGAGTGATGTTGCAATTTCCAAATGCAAAACACCCATTCCTGCCATTAGAGTCTCACCTGTTTCCTCATTAATCTTAACGATGAGGTTTGGATCTTCCACCGTGATTCTGCGTAATGCTTCAACAAGCTTTGGTAAATCTTTTGGATGCTTTGGTTCTACTGCAATCGTAACTACTGGTTCTGAAACATACTTGATTGATTCAAATGCTGGAATACTTTTCACAGTCGAAATTGTTTCGCCCGCAACAGCATAATCAAGTCCAAGCAATGCAGGAATATTACCTGCAGGTAACATGTTCACTACCTCCCTTGTATTACCCATGTAAATGTTTACTGACTGAACTTTTCCTGGCCTTTTTGCATCAATTAGGTAGATCTCATCGCCGTCTTTGACAGTACCTGAGAAGAGCCTACCAGTTGCAACTCTGCCTGCCTGTGGATCAACATTAATTGTTGTAACCATCATTACTGCTGGACCTTTTTCGTCACATGCCAAAAGTGATTTTCCAAGAGTAGATTCTAAATCACCTGGCCAAATTTTAGGGATTCTATATCGTTGGGCAACATGGGGCGGAGGATGATGTTGCACTACCATTCCTAGAACAGCCTCATGCAATGGTGCTCTTTCTGCTAAAGATTTTATCATATCAGGATCGTCTGAAGTATAAGCGTCATAAACATCCTTGAAACTTATACCTTTTTTCTGGGCTACTTTAAAATTAAAGCCCCATCTGTCTTTTGCAGACCCAAATGCAACACTGTTTCCCTGTATACTTACTTTCCACTTTTCCTTAAGTTCCGGTTCGGCATAAATATCAACTAGTCTGTTAAATTCTGCGATAATATTTGAAAGCCATTTTTGCATAGCTGGTGGATCTAATCTTAATTCCTTTACCAGTCTGTCAATTTTGTTAATATAAAGAACTGGTCTAACTCGTTCTTCAAGCGCTTGTCTTGTTACTGTTTCTGTCTGAGTCATAATGCCTTCAACAGAATCAGAAACTACTACAACACCATCAATTGCTCTTAGGGCACGAGTGACTCTTCCTGTAAAGTCAATGTGACCAGGCGTATCAATCATATTAATTACATATTCCTTGCCTTCATCTTCATAAAATAGTGTAACGTTAGCTCCACGAATAGTCATTTGTCTATTCTGTTCAAGTTTCATAGAATCAAGTGCCAAAGCTTGACCTGCAACAGATGGAGAGATAATACCTGATGCAGCTAAAAGACTATCACTCATAGTTGTCTTGCCGTGATCTACGTGGGCAATGACTCCGAAATTACGAATCTGTTCCTTAGTACCAATAATCCTTAGAATATCCTGAGTTGATTTGAACTTTGGCATATATTCAAGCAAAAAATTTGCTGGAGGACTATTAAACGTTCCTTACGTTCAAAATGGAAAAATTTTATTGTTTTACATCATAATAAGCGAGCATATACAGTTAATATTTAATTATTTCTGAGAGTCTATTTCTGTTAGAATTCATGGTTTCTCATTCTGATTTTATTCCAAATTCTGTAATCGTTACCGAACTCTTATTTGCCTTGGTCCTATTATGCATCATCCATTGTCCATTTGGCAAAATAAGATAATTCTGTGTTGCAGTCAATACAAATTCCTTGAAAGAGAAGATGCCACTTACTAAGATCATCTGCTTGTCTAGCACTCTGGATTCAAGCATGATTTGTCCTTTTCTATCCTTTAGCAAAACATAGTCGCGTTGATTTTTTTTAATAAATTCTTTATTACATAATATGCAGTTATTTTTATCGATAGTGATTAACGTATTTTCATTTGAATCAAGAATCGATGTTGTTACATATGGTCCCGCACTATCCTCGCCAAGCGAAAACAAAACTTCATTATCCATCTTTACACACATAGGGCTATCTGTGATAAAATTATTTCCAAATAGAAGAGTATAGGGCAAATAGATCATTATTTTATAGAATGTTTCGTTAATTATTCTTTGTGTGTAGCAAGGTAATATGTTAAGTTAATTGATGCCCGAGGAGAGAAAAAAGCCTAGTCATTATCTAGTTCAGAATATGATTCTTAGAAAAATTGCCCTAAATTATACTTTGGTTTTTATAAAGAAAATATTATTCTCTTTCTCTAGGTAATATATGATGGAAATAACTTTAGGCCATACTCCTGATGCTGATGATGCATTTATGTTCTTTGGCATTGCATGTGGTAAAGTATATTCTGTGGATATCAAAATCAAACACGTCATAGAAGACATTGAAACCCTTAACAAACATGCTTTAAGACATGAACTTGATGTTACAGCTATCTCCGCCCATGCCTATGCTTATTTGAAGGATTATGTAATATTACGTAGTGGCGGAAGTTTTGGCTTAAATTATGGTCCTATAGTCATTTCTAAAAAGAAATTAACATTATCTGAATTAAGAAAGGGCGTAATTGGTATTCCAGGTAAGATGACATCTGCTAATTTATTGCTAAATCTTGCCTTAGGAAAATTTAATGGAAAGGAGATGCCCTTTCAATTGATTCCTGAAGCCGTTCTAAATGATAAAGTAGATGCAGGTTTGGTGATTCACGAAGCACAGATTACATATGATACTTCAAGCCTTCATACCGTTTTTGATTTGGCGACTTGGTGGACTGCAAATACGAACGGATTGCCAATGCCATTGGGTATAAACGTAGCAAGTAATAAATCAATGACATTAGAACAGATAAAGATGTTTGATAACCTATTCAAGGAATCGATTCTTTATGGTCTTGAACACATTGAATCAGCGATAGATTATGCGATGAAATATGGAAGAGGACAACCACGCGATGTGATAACCAGATTTATCAAAATGTATGTAAATGATATAACTATAGATATGGGAACGATCGGGGAAAAGTCAATAAAAAAAATGTTTGCAATAGCTGAAGAGAAGGGATTCTTATCGTTTTCTAAACTGAATTTTGCTTAGCAATAGGTAAGCAGATAATCCTTAAGTTCATAGCCAGCCAACAACAAAGGAAGAAATAAGTTAAACTATCACAACAATGGGTAAATGCTGACTTGTCAAAAGAGATTATTAGAACAGATCAACTGTAAGCCTTAATTCTTAGCAATGCAATAATTAATGTCATGCCTAACGGTTTTTCGTCAGAAGAAGAAGATGAAGAGTATATACAGGCAAGAATAAGTTATGTTGGATTTGCAGATCAGCTAGGACTAGAAGGTGTTGTTATTCTAAAAACTTTCGATGGAAAAGAATTTCCAATGCGTGCATTCTCTGGCGAAGTTGCAAGGCATATCTCACGATTTCGAGAAGGTGACAAAAATACCATACCTACAATCTATAATCTAGTTGAGGAGATTGCAGTTATGCAAGATCTACTTTTGATGGAAGTGAGAGTTTATCAAAGTGGTTCTGTTCTGCGTGCAAATCTGTATTTCAAAGGTAGAAGAAAAGAATATTTGATACTAAGAAATTATCGTGCATCAGATTCCATTGCTTTGGCAGCTTATTATGATATCCCAATCAAAGTAAGAAAGAATTTATTTGAAGAAGCAATACAGCAATAAATACCATCATGTTACTATATCCATAATTTTCTTTTGCGATATTGCATTCTTAATTTCCATTGCAATTCTTCGACCAACACCAATAGTATGACCATAAGAGTATTTTGTATAAGGGCTTGTTGTTGCCATGATAGGATTACCTGGAACTCTTAGTGATACATCATATACTATCAAATCTAGGTCTGATGTTACGATACCCTGTAATGAAATTGGTCCAATTATTCCAGGCGGATATTCTATTCTGACGGCAGCGGCAAATTTATCGCCAATTTCAAACACTTTTTCCAACATTGATTCGCGTATACTAGCTGGAGTATGTCCTACTTCGATATTTTGTATCCCAATATCTATTTGCATCTGTTGTTTAGCAGGTAGTGAAGTAGTAAAGTCATGAAGATTGGTTTGCAGTCTTCTTTCTATTCCCAAGAACTCCATCTCTTCTGATAATGGAGATTGAAAAAAGTTAAAGTTAAAGTAAGTTCCAATTATATATTCTTCAATAGTTGCAGAGTTAAGATCTTCTTTATTAATGAGCCCTTCTTTGATCTTTAACTTTGCTTTCATCTTATAATCTTTATAAGAAGACACCAGGAAAAACGCCCTTTCTAATTTCCGTCTTGCTTCCTGAACTTTGACTACTGCCAGGTTGTCTATATCTGAAGGTTGTATGTATATCCTAGGGTGTCTGATCTTTGCCTTTTCAAGAAGATAGTATTGATTTTTTGTTGCAGTACGTTCTTCTGCTCGCAGGAGCAGTCTATTTCCAAATATAGGCACCTTTAAATTATTTTCAATGTTATCATAACCAAGATAGGCGGTAAAGGCACGGTTTGCAATCATGATTGTATTTAATTGTCGCAATTTTTCTTGATTTTCTCTCAACATAATATCAGAAAATTTATCAAGCAAGATAATCTCGTCTGTTAATCTCTTAAATCTTAGATATGGGATCTCCCGACCCTTTTGACAAATGCAGACAGTCTTTAGATTTTCATCTTTAGATCCATCCATAATTTCTAATGCAGAATGGCTTCCTATTGTGCCAATAGTAATATCCTTTAATTTATATTGATTGATAATACGATTAACTTCGTGACGAGTAATCAATCTTATACTAAGGCTCAGGAGGATTGTAATAAAAAGTTTCTAATAGTTAAAAGAGAAATTACCATTCTTTATCTTATTCTTTTTAATTTCTGTCCAACTCCCAAGCCAACTATATATAAATATACATATATATATGTATATTTATATATAGTATCGGGATGATATCGTTAACCGTATTATAATGATCTATTCGATAAAATCTACTTTTCCGTATTATTAAGACTGCTTAAATCATCTAAAAGAGTTCTTTGCGTTAGCTTAATCCTTTCATTATGAGGATTATCCAGAATTTTTCGTACTTTTTCTGCTCTGGCACTCCCAAAACCGGGAATCCTTGCAAGATCTGCAACAGATGCATTTAGCGCACGCTGGGGCGTCTGAAATTTTTTAAGCATTCTTACCGCTAGTTTGTCTCCGATTCCTGGTAAAGAAGAGAGAATTGATAGCTGTTGTGCATATAGTGGGTTTCCCTTTTTTATCCTCTTTAACAAAGGACCAGTATTTTGGCCTTCTTGTAATGATTTGTTTACCATAGTAATAAGTAACTGTGATGTATAATGAGCAGAAGGTGTATGTATAATTGGGATTCTAAAGTCTAACGTTACTTTAGCTATTGCGTCATATGCTAACGGAATTCTTTCTACTAATATTTTTAATTTGTCATCATCTATTTCTATAGGGACTTTGAGTAATTCTATGATATTTCCTTCAATAATCACTATAGGCTTGGAATAGTATTGAGCAAGTTCTGAGCATTGCACAAATAATCTTCCATCGTAAATAGAGCTGATTAGATCATGAATGGTTTTTCTTTCAATTGCAGTGTCTGGTGAGACAATATAATCACCCACTTTTAAATGCGCAAAATCTATTATTGCACCTGCTTGACGTAAGAGATTAGGGACTCTACTATTTCTCTCCCTTTCGTCAACTACAATTCTAACAGACACATATTAGTTTAATCAGCTGTCGTTAATGTATCTAACTTTATTATTTTAATCAAAAATGAAGTCTTCTTCCTTCTCTAAATTTTACATTGATTATTCTCATTTTGGTTTTAAACCTGCTAGAGAACTACTATCGCTGCCTTGTGCACCTCGAATCATTTGATTAATTTTATTTTCTACTTCTTTTAGATTATCTTTTACCCTTGTCTCCTGTTTTGCAAGAACTGTTACTCTAGTGTTTGACAGCTCTTTTTTTTCTTCAAGTTCTTTTAAAGTGTCTTCTTTATTTGCCTTTAGCAACAAAGGGCCAGCGCTTTTATATACTGCATCATCTATCCCTATTTTCTTCAGTTCTTCTAGTGCTCTATCGGTTTCAACAATTTCTAGTTCTATTTGTTGTTTTTGCATCATGATTGCCTGCAAATTCTGTTGAAGTTGTTGCAAACGTGATACTTGCTCTCTAAGCCAAGGTGGAAGTTCTTGTTCACTCATAATAATTCAATTCTTAAGATGAAAGTAACCACCATAAAATCATACCGCTAATCTATAATACATTTGTAAGAGGTATTGATCAGTCTTAAATATGAATTGATAGTAGCGCGTAGACTTGGAATACTATCACTCTCAATTTCTATAAATACATTAGAAACATCCGATGAAATTTTTATTTTCTCTCTTGAACCAGACGAAATCTTTGTATCGGGCTTAAGTGCAGAACAAATACATTTTGCAATGGATCTACGTATGGATACCGGCTTATTCTTAAAAGAAATTTGCATACTAGCTTTGTAGTTTTTCAGTATCGATGTCATATGCTCCAGCTGCAACTTTATAACGGCATTTTGGACAATACCAGATGCCTGATGCAATCCTATTGAATTGTTGTGAACCACAAGATGGGCATCGTCTCTTTTGCTTTAATGTATTATATGCCATTCCATATCTTTTACGTACAGTAGCTCCAAATTTTATACCTAAACCTTTGAGCCCAGTATGGGCCTGCTTCTTTCTACTAACCATCTCTAGTCGACTCCTTTAGTTTGACTCGTACTTCCTCTCCTTTAATTCTTGCTGTCTCAGCTGCTTTCTTTATCTGTTCAACAGTAAAAGCACCTGTCGATCCCTTCTGGATGGCAGTATAGTCTCCATTGGAATTTGTTGTTACGGTGATTCTTGCATTCATACATGCTTCTTCTTCAGATGTGGGATCTAAAATTACTGCTTCACCAATTCGTATCGCGGTGATTGATACAGGTATTGTAGTGACTGGTGGGTCTTGGCTGTTCCCAGTATCAACTACTTTGCCATCTTGCATTTCAAAGATGGGAATTTTACTACTAGCCAATGCTGAAACTACTGCATAGGACGTAGCATCAAACAGATTACCATCCGCATTGATGATACTGCAATCAACAAATATCGTATAAACTATTTTGCCAGGAACTAAAACCAATTTATCTAGATCTATCATTTCAGATTCCCTTATGCCTCTATCTACCACTCTTGCAAGTTCAACGGTCTCCTCATCAGGAGGGCCGGGTTCGATATAAGGTGATGCTGTAGGAAGTACTTCTGCAGACACGATTAACGCGCCTTTATTCTCAAGTCCTTCAAATGGCTCTCCTGTCTCAATTTTTACTCCGGCAATAACTTCTGAATTGCCTAATTTTACTTTTGCAGAACCGTTTGCCTTCTTTATAATATCTAATTCAATTTCGAGTGGCCTAATATCATCTAAATTCCTTCCATCAAGCCTTTTTCCCTTTGAAATAGCATCCCACATTTGCTGTTTTCGTAGGTGTTCTACTATTATCGTTGAACGTTTTGATGAGCTCATTGTTCTTCTTTCAACTCCGTTTCATTACCAAAGTATTTTTGCATTAACACCTGCCTCTGAATTTCATAAACTATCTCGCAACCCCTTATTGCCTTATCTATACATTCATTAAACTGTTCGTAGCTTAATATGCCATCAAGTTGTAAAAGTGTTACTTGTTCAAGATGTGGCATATATGCAACTGGCATATCCGCTTCGCCTTCCTTATCTTCAGTATCATTAATATCGAGAACAATTTTCTCGTCGACTTTACCAGCAGCACATGATGCTACGATGTCCCGCATATTTATTCCTGCATCAGCTAATGCGATAGATGCGGCTGTAATACCAGCACATCTTGAACCCCCATCTGCTTGCAAGACCTCAACAAATACATCTATTGCAGCTCGTGGATAATCTTCCAATATCAATGCTGGTTCTAATGCTTCTCTCATTACCTTGGAAATCTCAATTTCTCTTCTTGATGGAGCAGGGTTCTTGCGCGTATCAGTAGAGAAAGGAGACATATGGTATCTACATCTTAGAACACACCGGTCCGGAAGTGCCATATGTTTTGGATGTACTTCCCTTGGACCATAGACTGCTGCTACGATTTTATTCTTGCCAAATTCTATGAAAGCCGAACCGTCTGCATTTTTAACTACGCCTACATTTATCTTGATTTCCCGTAGTTCATCTGCAGTGCGACCATCAGTTCGCCTTCCGCTTTCATCAATTAAATTTCGTGTTTGGATCATTATAGTTTTTCACCTTTTTCAAGTTCTTCTTCTATCTCTTCTTCTACTTCTTGTATTGTTGACTGGATCTCCTCAACCTTCTGACCTTTTTCAATCTGAGTTACTGACGTTCCTTCTGTTTGTTGTGGAGTATCAGGCACATTCAACAAAACTTTGACCCTTTGTGTGAGGTTTGATGTGTGAGCTTCTTCTTCAACCATTCTAATGGCTCTAACGGCTAGGTTTATTCCTTCGGGATTTCTACCTGTAACGACAACAATCCCATTTTGCCCAATTAAAACTCTTGTTTGTGTTGCTTGTTCTATTGTTTGTATCATAGAACCGCGCTTTCCAATCAGACGTGGAACACGTGTTGCAGAAATTTTTAAAAATTCTCCACGAGGGATCTTTCCTAGATCCTTGTCCTGGATAGTTAGCATTGGATCTCTTGTCCTATCAAATACAATAATTCTTGCTGTGATTAAATCCCCTATTGCCAACTGTCTGCCCATATCATCCCTGGCTGGAGAAAAGTCTCTTCCAAAAACATCCTGTGCGGGTAAATGACCAGAAAAACAAGAGTTAATGTCTACTTCCCAAGAAAGTGAAGAGTGATCGGTAATCTTGCCTATTACAATATCATTTACCCGAGGAATGTACACACCTGATAGTGGTATAACTTTAATGCCATCTCTTCCTGCTTCTGCTATTCCAATTCTAGTAGCAATAATAGTATTGTTCACTTTAATTACATTCATTAACGGCCTGAAATTCCCTTCCGCGATCCTGTCGCCTGGAACAACAAACTTTCTTTTAATTTCTTGCATGCCCATATTAAATAACCTCCAATGTAAAAGCCTCAATATACCAAAAGATTCTTTGCATCATTTCTTACCTTTTTTGTCAGTAAGAACATACCTATATTTTAACTATCGAAAAATATCTATTCTTCTACTACCTGAGCAGAACCCTTTGTTATAGATCCTATTCTATCTAGGAAGGCAGCCTTCATTCCTGCATTTATTTCTAAGATGACTCTCAAAGAACCATTCTCAAGCCACTGCTCTCCCTTAAAATTTCCAATAGTTTTAAATACACTGTAGGATTGACCCGAAAATTCAGGTGGAACTATTACCGTTAATCGCAGAATTTCAGATTTTAGGGGCAAAATCTTCCGAAGTGCATCAACTACAGTTTTAGCTTGGTCTTCAGCTCTCTTGAATGGATCAATAATAACTCTTACTTCGTCCATTGCACTTTCGATTCTCAAAATTGGATGTGGAATATGTGTCTTGGGGTCTACAAAGCTTTTATTAATATATTGAATAATTTGTTTCTTTTTTTCTTCAACTATTTTTCGACGCTGCTCTGTTGTCAAACTAAGTTCACCACGAGAAATGATTTGTTTAGCAACTTCTGTAGGATCTGCTGTCTTGAAATGTTTTGTTAACTTTTCACTGGCTGCTCTTGAACCTTTATTTGCGTCTGAGTATATTTCATCAGAAATAAGAACACTAGAAAGGTCAGTTCTTTTACCCAGTTTGTATTCTAAAGCTGGATCGGGTTTTACTAAAATTTCAAATTTATCGCCATCTATGGTTAGTCGAACAACGGTTAACCTGGTATCTGTCATTAGTCTGTAAATTAAACTGTCTTGCATTTATATATGCATGTCAGTTATCTCTTAAATCTAAGAACTTTTCTAACTTATAGTCAGTCAAGATTTTATGAAAGCAGACGAATTTGTATTGTTTATAATATAGATAATAAATATAGATAGGAAAAGCAGAATTAACGGTACGATTTCTGCTTTCTACGTCTAGCTCCAGGCCCTCCAAATTTCTTGGACTCGCTCTGTCTTGGATCGCCAGCAAGAAAATGTCTATCAAATTCAGTAATTTTTTTTCTAATTTCTTCGCGTACATTTTTTGCTAACGGATGATCTTTTGGATCTCTTCCTCCTTTCCCTTCTCCTGTTAGAGCTTTAGAAATAGCAACAGCACTTGCAAAGGCCTGTCCCATGAATCCTCCACCTTCTACGCTGACATTTATGTCAACCTTATTTCTCAATTCTCCTATCAGGAGGAGGGGTGTTATTACCAATTCCTTAGCCACTGCCGGTTGTAAAAGTTCCACAGGAATGTTATTGATCCTCACCTTGCCTCTTCCTTTAGAAATTGTGGCTACGGCTCGACAAGTTTTTCTTTGACCTGGATAAAGATCTATTTTATTCATCTATTGGCTCTACTCCCCCAGACCATCCAATTTCTTTTGCTACTTCGCCAACTGTAATATAATAGGATGATGGTTTTGTGATCTTCGAGTCATCATAATATTTCATTTCGGAATTCTTTAAGGATTCAGGAATACCTATGTAAACCCTTAACCGTTTAAAAGCTTCTATACCACTACTCTTGCGTTTTGGTATCATGCCTCTTACCATCTTTGTTAGTATTGTATCGGGTCTTCTAGGATGAAAAGGACCATGAATAGGGTTTGTGACTGAATTAATTTCAAGATGTTCTTTGTAAAGTTGAATTGTTTTGTACCTATGTCCAGATAGCATAGCTTTTTCAGCATTTACAATTGTCACTCTATTTCCCTGAAGCAATAGTTTTGAAACATGAGAGCAAATTCTACCCGAGATGCAATTAGCTGCGTCAATCACTATTTGTTTGTTCTGTGCTGATTGTGAAGATGATCTTTTTAGCAATTCTTGTTTATTAGCCAATTATGCGCACTCCATTGCCATCAGGATATTTCTCTATCAATCGATCAAGTGTTATAATCTTTCCTCCAGATTCTAATATCTTCTTTGCAGCTTCTTGTGAAATTGAAAATGTACAAACTGTTAATTTGTGATCTATTGCACCGGAACCTAACACCTTACCAGGAATAATGACTACATCATCATCTTTGGTAATATCTGACAATCGACTAACATTAACTTCTCTTTTATTTGATCTTCGAGCTGAAAGCTCATGTTCTAGAGCCTTCCAAATTGGAGCTTTATTCTTTTTGAAAGCACTACGAAGAGTCCATATTGTGTTATCTATTACAGTGTTAGCAAGCATAATTTATTCTTCGTCTCCGTCAGTTATCGTGAATCCCCAAATAAATGTACCTAGGAGGAATTCTTAGGTACTTCAAGATGTTGTATTATATGATTGAAATTCTTGATTTTAGAATTTATTTTCTCAACAGCTGCCATCAGTGTTTCTTCTGCTGTTAATGCTCTGTTAGTCTCAATAACAAGGATAGACTCATTCTCATTATTTCCATCTTTAACAATCGCTGCTGAAGTCGGCTGCCATTTCGCATGGTCCCTTCCAATTCCTAATCTTGCATATGCCTCAAATTTCAGTTTCTGACTTGGAGCAAGAGTGATAATTGGAATATCTTTACTAACCGGCTTTATAAGCTCATCTTCAGACACGAGCTCACCAGAAGTGACCACTTTGGTTTTCTCATTTGCCTCTGAATCTAATACTAATAACACTCTGCATTTTGAGCAGCCCAACGTACTTTTACAGTCGCACTCATGTGGCATTACAAATCTATCAAGATTTGTTTGTAATGGGATGAGACCTAACCTATGAGCAATCGCTTCATCATGCATAACCGATGAATTCTCTAAAATTACAACATCGTCTATAGCTAAGGTAGGAACTTCGCTTATCGAAGTTCTTCTAATGGCATTTACGTACTGTCTTGGAATATTATTAAATTTTATAACAATTTTTTCATCTGTTCTCTCAAGAATATCGACAGATGGAGAGGATGTCAATCTTAATTCAAAGAATTTGTTCTTATAGCATCTTAAAAATCTACCGAATCACAAAGTAGTTTCATTTTTATATATATATTTCTTCAATTACTTAAATAATAACAATCTCGTACAAACTATAACAGTCTATTGATGTCTCCTAACACTCTTAATCTTCATTTATCGTTAAAAAATATAGTCTTACCTAGGCTGTTTCTAATTATGTCGAAAGGATGGTTAGTTCTGCCTTCAATATATTTTAAAACACCTTGCCTGATAGATTCCAGAGCAAATTCAGGATATTTACGAAGCTGGGAGAGAAGCTGTTCATTTACAGAAAATTCGTAGATATTTAAAATTTTTGCAGAAATTAAATAATCTTCAAGAAGTTCCTTTCTTTTTTTAATTTCAAGTTCCTCTAAAGCCGATGTTACCAAAATTCCCATTTTAGTTAGACGATAAGACGGTATCCCTTTCCTTTGGAGAATTCTTGGTCCTTTTGTAGTCAAAACATTCCCTGCCTCCTCAACAAACTGATTTGGAATTAAGCATTTTTGCAACTCCTTGAAAATATATTGATATGCATTTTTCCTAGAGATATTAAATTCCCCTGCAAGAAGTGTAGAAAGATTGCCTCTAGTCATATACAGCGGTTGCTGCTTGTATAATGCTAATGATTTAAGGATAAATCTCTGTCTTAGTGCGTGCGTAGACAGATGCTTATTTTTGTAAGTTTTAAACATATGAAGTGATGAAAGGTAGCCAACATTTGTTAACACAGCTAAAGTTGAATCCTTCTATTGATATACTTTATCTTATAAATTATTATATATTTCCAAAGATCATTAATTTATCTTTATAATTATATAGGAATATTATAATTATACTTAGAATAAACATATAAAAATAATATACTGAACTCCATAAGACAAAGTTAATTATTATTTATTAATTTTAAAAGATATTTTTTTTCTATTTTGAAATATTACTTATCACATTGTAAATGATTACAAACTAATAATATTATTTATAGTTCCTCATGCAAAGTTGGGATATGATACCAAAAGTGATAGAATCAAGAATGATTCTATTGATTCTTGTTGCCATTGGGTTAACAGGATTATTTTCAGTAAATTTGTTAGGTAATGCATTAGCCTATACAGAAGACGATCCTGCGGTAAAATATTCGTGTTTTCAGCAAAATGAAGATGGAAGTTATAATAAAACTGCAGAAGGAGATTTGATACCCTGTCCAATAGATCATGGAGACAATGCTTGGATGCTGACATCTTCAGCGCTTGTATTAATGATGACTCCTGCTGGCTTGGCTTTCTTTTATGGTGGTTTAACAAGACAAAAGAATGCAGTAAATACATTACATATGGTATTCATAACTACAGGAATAATTGCTGTGCAATGGGCACTATTCGGATATTCATTAGCGTTTGGGCCAGATGCAGGTGGATATGGATTTATAGGTACACTTGATTGGGCTGGTCTGAATAATGTTCTTCATGATGTTCCATCAAATGCATACGGAGGCATAGGACCGAATACTTTATGTTCCGAAGATATTTGTGGGACAACTACAATTCCACATCAGACTTACATGGTATTTCAAATGATGTTCGCAATAATTACACCTGCTCTGATCGTAGCATCACTGGCAGAACGAATGAAATATAGTGCATTTGTAATTTTTGTAGTCCTCTGGGCAACATTTGTTTATGACTTTGCTGCTCACTGGACATGGGAAATTACAGCAGAAGGTAACTATGGCGCTAACCCTGATTATTGTGGATTTGGTTGGACTGGTTGTTTAGGATCACTTGACTTTGCAGGAGGAACTGTAATTCATATTACCT
The DNA here is from genome assembly GCA_035642715.1 of Nitrososphaeraceae archaeon. Classification (GTDB taxonomy): domain Archaea; phylum Thermoproteota; class Nitrososphaeria; order Nitrososphaerales; family Nitrososphaeraceae; genus JAJNBK01. Next base: position 27,577 of record DASQRW010000113.1, read on the forward strand.
CGGGTTGGTCAGGATTAGTAATTGCGCTGATGCTTGGGCGTAGACTAGGATATGGAAAGGTACCGATGGAACCTCACAACATAGGTATGGTAGTTTTAGGAGCAGCATTGCTGTGGGTTGGTTGGTTTGGATTCAACGCTGGGTCCGCTGCTGCAGCAGCAACGAATGCAACAAGTGCGTTTGTTGCAACCCAAGTAGCAACGGCCATGGCAGTAGTGACTTGGGCATTGGTCTCATGGGCTCATACAGGAAGACCATCTACTGTGGGTGCAGCATCTGGTGCTGTAGCCGGTCTAGTAGCCATTACACCTGCCTCTGGATTTGTATCGCCAATGTCTGCAATTATCATTGGTATAGTGGCTTCAGTTGTTTGCTATGCGGCACTAGTTTTCAAGAACAAACGCAAATGGGATGACGCGCTAGACACATGGGCTGTACATGGTATTGGCGGACTTGCAGGAGCATTACTCACAGGAACATTTGCTGAAAAAAGATTTACGCCATGGGGGGACGACGGCCTTGCTTTTGGAAACCCCGCACAACTCTATGAGAATGCTGTCGGAGCATTTGCAGCTTTAGCATGGGCTATGGGTATCACAGCATTAATAATCAAGATAATGGATCTAGTATGGCCTGGCGGAATCAGAGTTACGCCAAAAGAAGAAGAAGTTGGACTGGATCTTGCACAACACGGTGAAAGAGCATATGTAACTGAATAGAAGCGAATCACTCTTTTTATTTTTTTAAAAAAATCAATTGTGACCAATTATAGAAAGATAAATTTTTTTTCTTTGCGGACATAATTTAAAATATAGTAATAACAGTAATGAATAGATTATAAACTTCTATCTACATAAAAATTATTGATTTACTTTAGAATAAGTACCAATTTTAGAAAATATATAATGATGTGTTACATAAACATTAGCAGGAACTGCAGATTGAATACGTTGAACCACTTATTGTATATATGTGTCGATCGTTGGTACTGGCTGTAAATAATAATGTAATATCATGAATCTGATAGCATTTTGTATTTTGTTAACTTATGGTATGACAGATAAGTGATTATTACAAAGAAAAAACAAATGAAAGGACAATGTTACGATATTGAATAATTCAAGTTAAACATTTGACATATAAAATTATATAGTTTAAAAAGAATTATGAAAAATTGTTCTTATTGCTGAGAAAAAGCAACAAGAAATTTCTGCTTGTCTATTTTTATCCTTTATCTTTCAGATTGATTTGTTGCACCAGCACCAGGACCCCCTCCGTGAGTTATATTCTCGAACTGTTCAGCTGTAGTAGCATTATCAGAAGTGGTGTCAGCACTGCTCGTAATATTACTTCCATCTGTTTGATTACCTGCTGTGGTTGTTTGATTCGCTTGTGCAAATACTGATGCCGGAGAATCTACAGTTTCTAATAGCAGTCCAAAAGATAGCGTTAAGACTATTGTCATATATATTGTTTTATGCATTGACTATAAAATACTAAAATTACTATTAACAATTTTATAATCATAGTATGAATTATAAACCTATATTTTTTGTTAGAAGAATTTTATATAATATCTCTATCTAATGAATTTAAGAAACTCGCTCAAATTTAAAAGACTATTCCTCATGAACCCAATTTTGCAAGCATTCATCTCTCTCATCTATTCTGATAGGGTCAATGCTATTGACACGTGAATACACTATATAATACCCAAGTGGCTGGCTGCAATCTAAAAAAGATGTCACGATAATCCAGTATAGTGGATGAACGCTCATATGGGATACAATGAAACTTTCAATTAATTTTCAATCATCTCAGATGTAACTTATCAATGGAGCAATAGCAAATCATTTAAAATAATAATAACAGCCGAGAGTCACAACTATCGCCTGAACATCAGCATCTGCACAATCTGGTGCACTCGTTAGTCTGTAGATATAATCATAGTAGGAACAGCTGGCATGATAGAAGGTGCCATACTTATCCTTACAAGTTCTGCAATAGGTCTAGCAGACAGTGCAGTAATTATTGCTTTTATGATTAATGCAATAAACACTCATTACAGCCATGAGATATGCCGAGCTTGATTCAGCTACGCCAGAGGCTGGCGGTGGTTTTTTGGGTTAGAGAAGGATTGCCAAGGCCAAATGCTTTCATAAGTAGTTGGGTGGTTTGGTTTGCTCACATATTGATGCTGTAAGTTTACTTTGATTTAGTTTAGTAGTCCCCGCTTTTTCTTTTCTACATTTTTCTCAGCAAAGAATCTTTCTAATTCATATTTCCTCAAGTCAACAAATTTTATTCCTTTAGATAACATAGGATGAACATGCTTTATTTGTTTATACATTTTCTGACACACTTTACGATAATCAGGATGACCTTGAGGAATAGTTCTTAATTCGATCATATGACAGGCTTCCCGCAAATTGAGTTTTACAAAATATGGATACTTGTATGCAAGATTAACAACATATTGTGCTTCTGTAGGATATTTCCTTGAGATCATTTCGTAAACCTCATTACATTTATACATACAGTCTTTGAAATCTTTGCCAATGCCAAGTTTAATAATTTCTGCCGGAATATCATAGCCATGTCTTGTAGACAGTAACTGTCTTTCCATAGTAAGAATCCTGTGCCGGTGTAGGTCTCGAAACATGCCAAAGTTTGTGAACATTTCAAATGTGTATTCTACCATTTCAAATGCTCTACCAGGCCGCTGTCTTCGATTAGCGCGGAGCTTTGTATAAGTTTGAATTATCTTTTTTCTATCATAGGCAGGAAGAGACCGGATATACTGTGTAATTTTTTCAAGAGATTGGCCATCAGCCTGCTCATATAAAATAGCAGAGGCCACTTTTATTTCGGCTTCACAATTATCTTCATAATTCAGCAGCTTTACAGAATATGGATTTTTATCTGCTTTGATATTTTTTATATAGTAATGAGCAAGTTCTGTGATTGTGCTCCTTGTATCAGTTAGATAGGCCTGTCACGCCTGCCCGTACTTATCATTTGCTCGCCTTATGAACGCTGGAATAACCAGATTGAGTTCTGCATGGATTTGACTTGCTAGGGTTTTCATTTCATTCAGACTTGAAGCAAACATAGTTGATAGAAGATATTCAAATGCTCTTCCATTTCCTGTAATACCCAAATTGGTAAGAGTAGATGCTGGCAACAGCCCACGGAGAGCATCAAGTGTCTTGGACCTGATCGTCGAATTATAAACTCTCTGTGCAGATTCAATATCTTTTTGGTTTTTCAAATTGCTATAAGCTGTCTCTTGTTTTGATATAAAATCGAAAAATAAGAAGCGATCAATTGGTTCTGTCTCAGAAATGAATTTCTGCATTGATTGGATATTCTTGCTGTATACATCAAAAGCATAATCGCAAGCCTGGATGTATTGATCAGCAAAAGGTGACTGCATAATATTCTCTTCTCTACAGTACTTATAATGGCCATTGATTTTTCGATCAAATGCCACATAACGCGAAGATTTTTCAAGGTAAGAGAGCCCAACTCGGTGATCTTCAATATTCTTAGCAGCAATATTTGATATCCATTCTATTGCAACCTGTGCTTCCCCTAGTTCTGCGACAGAATCATCTCCATATTCTAACAATACCCTTTCGTAGAATTCTTGTCCTCTATTTGGATTTTTTATAAATTCATCTAGAAAGATACGCCGCATTGTTTTATCTGTTCTAGAATACCTTGACATTAAGGCTCCTCTATCTACCTGTCTAGGTGTGATTATTGCAAAAACTCGTCTATCAGTGTTAGAAAAATGGGAATTAAGTAATAGTCTCTCTTCCTTAGAGAAATCATCTTGAAAACTCATATCATTAGATAGCATAAACAAAATATATTATTTGAAAGGAGAATATTATATGGCATAGAGAATATATATTGGCATTAATAGTTAAAATGTAAAGCTATTGTTTCTTCTTATTTAATATAATTATTTATGGACGGATCAATATTTGTTATATATATATTTATTTATTTTATAATATAATCTTGATCAAGTCTATTTCCTTTTTATTTGGAGTTAATAACTTCTTTCTAGATATTAAGAAATGTAAGAAATAGTGTTTCTTTAGATTCGGCTAGTAGACCGCACCAACAGCTTCTTTTACTTCTTTCGATAACTCGCGATATCCATCTTTATCTATAATAACTACATTGATGTTATCGCCAGTACCTGCATTTCGCCTAATAGCAGCAGCAATTGACTGTATTGCTATTTTATAAGCCTCATTTACACTTGATGCTTCTTTGTATTCGGATTCAAGATAACCATAGGCTACAGGAGAGCCGCTGCCCGTAGAGATGTACTTTTCACTCGTCATTGAGCCAAAGAGATCAATGTTATAGATCTGTCCACCAGCCTTATTGTCATATCCAGCTAGGATAATCTGGACATAATATGGAAAGTACCTTTGATTGAATAATACATTAGAACAGAGTCTTGCTGCTGAGTTTACAGGCATCACTTCTCTATTTGTAATCCTATAGATGTTTGCATTGTAACGCATAACATCAACAAGGTTCTGGGCATCTGCCACACCACCAGCAATTGTCATACCTAAATGTCTATCGACTTTCTGAATTTTCATTACATGTCTATCGGCAATAAAGAAACCTGCACTAGCTCTTGTATCTGCAGCTAGGACTATGCCATCTGTGCATGTCAATGCGCAAGTAGTAGTTCCTTTTTTGATCTGCTCGGCGATATAGTCAGAGTATCTGCTATCTTGAGGTTGCATTATATAAGATAGCATAATCAAGACCAAATTTAAGCATTATCAATATCATTAATAGAGTTCTGCATATGATTATATTTCCGATGTAACCTAGTTGAATAGAATGCCAAAGACGCTATTTGAGAAGATTTGGGACAGTCATGTAATACCTACTAAAAAAGAAACCAATGAGGGGCCATTTCTAATATATGTAGATCGCCATTTAGTACATGAGGTTACTTCTCCGCAAGCGTTTGATGGCCTTCGTTTAAATTATAGAAACGTAAGACGCCCTGATCTAACGTTTGCAACCATGGACCATAACGTGCCAACAAGCGATAGATCATTTCCGTTAGTTGATCAAATTTCTTCTGTACAGATTCAGACATTAGTGCAAAATTGCAAGGAATTTGGGATTACACTTTTTGATATTAAGAGTCCAAATCAAGGCATAGTTCACGTTATCGGTCCTGAGCTTGGCATCACTATTCCTGGAACGGTAATTGTTTGTGGCGATAGCCATACCTCAACGCATGGTGCATTTGGTACATTCGCATTTGGCATAGGTACCAGTGAAGTAGAACACGTTTTGGCTACCCAGTGTCTATGGCTAGACAAACCAAAAACATTTGCAATTAATTTTACAGGTCGCCGTAAAAATCCACATGCTATCACTGCTAAAGATATGATACTTTCCGTTATTCAAAAGATAGGAACTTCAGGCAGTGTAGGCACTGTTATAGAATACAAAGGCGAAACAATTGCCGAACTTTCTATGGAACAGAGAATGACGATATGCAATATGTCCATTGAAGCTGGAGCTAGGGCAGGATTGATAGCTCCTGATCAAATTACTTTCGATTATATCAGAGGAAGAACATATGCTCCAAAGGATGAACAGTTTGAAAAAATGGTTGATTTTTGGCGAGGGAATTTGAAAACAGACTATAATGCACCATTTGATAAATCTATCACTGTAAATGTCAATGATCTTGCTCCACAAGTCAGTTGGGGAACTAATCCTTCGATGGTCATTGATGTCACCAATTCTATTCCGTACCCTGAAGAATTCGCAAAGGGCAATGAACATGAGAGAAAATCTGCATTACGTGCTTTACGATATATGGATCTTGAACCTGGTACCCCTATTACAAATATTCCAATAGATCGTGTGTTCATTGGCTCATGTACTAACTCTCGACTAGAAGACCTACTGGAAGCATCAGTTGTGATAGAAGGAAGAAAGGTGTCGCCCAAAGTTAGAGCAATGGTAGTTCCTGGTTCCCAACAGGTAAAAGTGCAAGCAGAAAGGATAGGTTTAGACAAAGTTTTTAAAGATGCTGGCTTTGAATGGCGAGAATCTGGTTGTAGTATGTGCCTTGGAATGAATTCTGATATCCTTGCATCTGGCGAACGCTGTGCAAGTACTTCTAACCGCAACTTTGAAGGAAGGCAGGGAAGCGGTGGAAGGACGCATCTCGTAAGCCCAGTTATGGCAGCAGCTGCTGCAATCCAAGGACACTTTGTAGATGTAAGAGAGTGGTTATAATGGAAATAAACTCCATAATATAAAAATGGAAATAAGAAAGAAATAAAATAATGGAGTAAATTAAATAATGGACCCTTTTAGAATTATTAAAAGCAAAGCAACTCCGCTTGATATGGTTAATGTCGATACAGATCAAATAATTCCAAAACAATTTCTTAAACTAGTTCAGAAAAGTGGTTATGGTCGATATCTATTTTACGATTGGCGATTTGATAAAGATGGAAGACCAAAAAGTAATTTTGTGTTAAATGATCCAAAATATGCTGGCAGGCAGATATTGCTTACGCGTGATAATTTTGGTAGTGGAAGCTCAAGAGAGCATGCAGCTTGGGCAATTCTTGATTATGGATTTAGAGCAGTAATTGCACCATCTTTTGCTGATATTTTCTATAATAACTGCTTCAAAAATGGAATTTTGCCAGTTAGGCTTAGCCATGAAGAAGTAGATTTTATGTTCATAAATGCTGATGATGTGGATATTGAGATTGACTTATCAAACCAACAGATAATTATGGGCCCAAAAAGCATGAACTTCGAGATAGATGAATCTAGAAAAAATACACTTCTTGAAGGTCTAGATGAAATAGGAATTACATTACAGTTTGAACCTCAAATAACTGAATATGAAAGAAGAAATAGTAAATTTATAGCACCATATTATTAACTTTATTTTATATGATAAAGAGCCAAAATTCTTGTTTGTACTGATAAAAGCCAGAAGGAATGCTTTTACAAGAGACTTTTTTGATCTGGTGACACAATTCCAGTGATATACTATAAAAATTCTGGATGAGGCTATTCTATTCCTTATTAATATGAGTTTTGACAAATTTATGGTCATTTCAGGACATATTAATGAAGACTAGATGTGTAACTAGTTGTATCTTGTATATACCTCTTCATTTCAATATGTCGTTGTCATTTCTGCCTCTCATTTTTATTCAGACATTCCAATCTTTTTTATGCTGTTTTCTAACATCCGATGCTTTTGTAAAGTCAATTAATAGTTCATTTGACAGCTTTATAACGAAAAAGTATATTTTATAATTTGGTAATAATATTATAATCATAATCAAAAACTTTTGGATTTAGTTTTTTTATTGTCGGTATGTTATTGTAAAAATTATTGTCAACTATCTGTCGCATGAAATTATCTGCCACTATTATTATTTCTTCAAAGTTATTGTTTACAATGAATCGGTCAAGGGATTCAATAAAGCTTGGATAATTTTTGGGATGATTATGATTTGCTGGTTTTTTGCAACTCAAATTATGTGCAGCTGGAAATATATCGCTTATTTCTGAAGGAATAATTCCAAAAAATGGGTTATAGGCGCAAATTTGTGCATCAGGAAATTTTTTGATGAGCTGAAAAAAAACTCTGGTAGAATAAAATGGATGGATATCAGAGTCTGGATATAATATTAATTTCCTTTCTTTATTTTTTAACGATGCAAACGTGGATACCATATTTCTGAATCGCTTGAGCTCTGGTCTATATTGATCTATCGGATCATAGAGAAAGACTGCTTTCTCTTTGAAGACCGGTGTTCCTTCTTCTAGATATTCAAAGGTTTTGAAAAGTTCCATTGCTTCCATAAGTTTTGGATGTGCGTGCGCCTTTTGCATCACATATTCCCACAATCTGCCATCCATTATAGCTTGTTTTACTGCATTAACTTCTGCTTTCAAAATGTAGAGATTGTGTTTTGCTATTTCTAATGTACGGCTATCTTTGTCCATATAAAACAACTCTTTGATAGAATAAGTAGTACAAATTGGACACTGACATGGAAGATATGAAAGGTCTTCTAGCCTGGCAGTACCATTTGAATGCATATATCGATTATCTTTAGCATAAAGAATATACGAGGCTGAATCAAACATATCACATCCCAACGCAACAGCCAAGGGAATTGTAATGGGATGTCCTGCTCCGAAAAGATGTATTGGTTTTGCTGGAATAGTACGTTTTACTGTTGCTATCATATGTGCTAGTAGTGAAAACTCATATGCCTCCATTAACTCGACAGGGCTCCCAATAGCCAAAAGATTAAAACCCATTTTATCAAGTGCATCAGCTGAGTATTTTACCAAATCTAAATGTTCGGCACCCTGTACTGGCCCTACCCAAATTGCGCCGTTTATATCATCACCATCATAATAATACTCACTGCCGGTGTTATTTTTGATTCTCTTGCTTTCCCTTCCTTCTTCTATAACATTAAGAGTTTCTCTCGCATTTTTAAGTGTCTGCTCTACATAGTCTTTCGCCTTCTCATATTTTAGTCCATAACCTGTAGGTTTATCAAGAGGCACAGGGATGTCACTTCGAATATCCTTCTCAAATTTAGCTATGATAGTGGGTTCGACATCAATTGAGCCATATTCTAAAACTTGATATCCTCCAGAGTCTGTCATTATCACTCCGTCATATTTTATTATATCATGAATTCCTCTCTTTCTTGCCTCATCACCATAATGTCGGAGTGTTATGTAAGCATTAGTGATGACTGCATTAAAGCCCAAGGTTTTAAGAAATTGCGGAGTTATTGTCTGCCTTACCGGATGAATGACAGGAATAAATGCAGGGGTTTCAAAACTGCCATGGGGAGTTTTTAATTTACCGATACGGCCAGCTAGGTCAGTATATCTGACCTCGAAGGACAATTTTACTTCTTTGTCTCCCTGACGAACTCATCATATATTGCCTTAACTCTATCAGCCGCAAGTCCAGAACCTTCTTCAATACCTGTCTTTGTGAGTTTGATTTTATCCATTACAATTATAGCTCCCACATCTTCTCTAATCTTTACTAAACCTGGAAATACTCTAGAAAGCCTATCTGATAAGGCTTTAAAATCAAAAGGCTTTTCCATGAGCTTTATTTCTTTAACGAAAGAACCGTTAAGAATTAATTTGAGGATTCCATGACCTTCTATATTATCAAGTATAACATCGAGTTTTTCATCAATACCCGTTAGTGTGCCATTGTATATTTTTTGATCAGAAGTTTCAATAGACACTTTTTTGCCTAGGAATTGTATTGTTTCTTCCCCAAATTTCCGACTCAGTAATGCAGACATAAATATTCTTATCAGAATATGCTTAAAGTAATATATATATATGAATTTCAATATTTTATTTCTGATATTTACATATTATCAACTAGTCTTAAAAATTAGAGCAAATATGATATCTTACATTATCCATTCATATAAATCAAAAATGTACCCATGAAGAAGAAATAGATTAGGGATTTAATAATATTTAAGAAATTAATATTCGAGAAATTTCTGAACGTCACCTTTTTCATAGACCAATGAGAGCCAGTCGACTATTCCGATCTCATGTTTTAGTTTCTTTTGTAATAATAAAATTATTTCTTCGGCACACTGTTGGGGCATCTTTCCAGTTGCATCAATTTCTGCAATTTTATTTTTTCCAAAGGTTTTTAATGCATCGTAAAATGAAACACCTAGGATTTCACTTGCTACATTCTCTCTAATCTTCTCAGTTGTGTATCCTCTGTCTTCAAAAGTTTTTATTAGTTCATAGGGTGAACGCCGCATAACTATAACAAGATCGATTCTATCTGGTTTTAACACATAAGGTACAAGATGTCCAATAATTACTAAGTCTTCTCGTTTTTTTAATTCTTCTGTAATCAACTTGAATGTCTTTTTTATATCAACTTCTATTCCATATCTATTGTCATTTAGTATGAAAGCATCATTATCGATTATGACCTTGTTGATATCAATTATTTTAACCCCTCCTAACTTCTCAGATACAAATTTTACACTTGTATGCTTTCCCACTCCTGGATTACCTGTAATGGCAAGTTTGATTTGACTTTTCAAGTGCTCTTCCCATCGATGCTCTACCAAGATTCCTTTATATTTCAATTAACAATTAAATATTTTGTTAACTTATTGAGTCTGTAATTATGTCATTTCCATAGTCAAATAATAAGGGTGACCAACTTACTATATAAATCAGTCAACTGTTGTTCTAATGCTTCTTCAGCATACTCAGACATAAGATGGCGTTGACTGGTTGACTTTAATGAGGTATATGTCAAAGCAATAAACTTAGATTTCTATGATGATCGTAAGATGAATCTAATAATTGTAAATAGACATATGTCTATTTACTCTTTTATCAAACTCTTATTTTTAAAAGTAGTTTATATATTCACTTGAAAATACTATTCCAAAAACCATTTAAAAATTTAAAAAAGGAAAGTAGTATTTGTATTTGGAGCTCTTCTAGTGGAGAGGTTGTTTAACCTTCTTCCCAGCCTTTTGAGAATACACCATTCTTGTGCAGTGGCACTGGTTGTCCTGCAGTATATTCCATTGGCCTCATCCAGAATATTGCATGAGTTGGACATACTCCTATACATGCACCATCTGAAATACATCGTTCTGGGTAGAAGACAAACGCCTTACCTCTCTTCCATCCTTCTACAGGTTTTACTCTAAGAACATCTGGACCGAGAGCAGTGCAAATCTCTACACAGAGAGCGCATCCAATACATCTTTGTTCATCAACGTCTGGAATTATTGCAATTGGCATCTATTAATTCACTGTAGCTGCTTACGTTCGAAACTATTTAAACCCTATGCCAATAACAAAACAGTGTTATAATTACACTGCTGTTAAACTCATCCCAATTTATTTCTTCATGTTAAAAATAAAGATGGTCAAATTACATCAGTTATCATGAAGTATGTCATATCAGAGCTGGATATGTATTAAGATTAGCCTATGGAAACATCATATTCTATCCGCAGGATCTATGGGAAGAGTTAAGTATTATTCTCAACTCAAGCAATTTCCTTGTATTCAAAGTAAAATAATACAAACTGGCCTATTTTTAACTTAAATTTAACACTAACAATCATGACAACCATTCAACTAAATAAAAAGTCGAAAGAGTATGTATACCACTCAGTTTACTCCATCATAAAAAATTGTAATGGTAAAGCCACTAGGAGACGGATTGAAAAGGAGATTGATATTAGTAGCAAGTATGAATTGCAATATGCTATACTACGTTTGATAAAAGAAGGCAAAATTAAAAGAATTAGAGGATTTGGAGTAAACAGAATCGAATATTATTACCAAGATATGGTGTCAAATAATTGCACGAACAACACGGAAATTATCAGAGAATCTAAATTATAACAGCATAACACTAATATTCATTTCAACTTCTATTGTAGAATGATGAACTTCAATACTTTTCTACAGGATGTGTCAGGCCACTTGGTATAATATATTGTAGTAATAATTATCATCTGATACTATGATTACTATCTAAATATTCTGAAGATATGTCTGGTGGATAAACAACTAAATTATTTGAAATCAAAAAGACGAGGCTAATTAGCAAGAAACTAACATGATGATCTATTAGAAGTATGCTATTAAAATAAATTTGATTAAAAGTATTTTTCATCCATATTAACGCGTGCCTGTTAATTATTTTCAGGCAGTTGATAATTTCTTCTCAAACTGTGCAATTAACTCAACCTTTTATATCACAATATGTGCAACATACCGATTGATTACAATATGGTCGCTTACCTTTAGAATCTGTGCTATCTCTGTTTGGTTGTACCCTGCAGCTAATAGGTCATAGAAACTTTTGACGTCTCCCGCTCAATAACTCCATTTTAGCTTTTGCTTACTGCTCATTCTTTTCTTCTTGTTACCCTTCTTCTCTTTGAAGACCTATAGATAAGTAGCAGCAGCTTGAACATAAAATATTTTAGGTAATGTGCAACATAATATTAGATTGTGCATCACAAGACATTCCATCTTCTCTTTAGCCCTTTCTTTCTTCCCTTCTCTTCTTACTCTTTTTTATTACATCCTTTGGTAATTCTTTACCTAGAAGATTTGTTGCAGGTTGATCTATCTTTAAGCTTTATTTGGAATGGAATTTGCACTAATTTTATTAAATATGATATGTATCATCACCACCAATAGCGGCCTTATCAATTCAATGCACTTCTAGTCGAAGGTTACTTCCCACAATCGATTGTCTTTAGATATCAACATTGGAAGACTCTCCTTATAATGGAAACCACATTCATCAAGGAGTGATTCAAAATCATATGTCCCTAAACCTACTAATTCTTCTTTTTTTAACCATTCCTTTAAATCTGCAGCTATCTTGCTAGACATTTGGGGTCTTGTATATACATACCAAAAATTATGAGCAGTGCGCAATTTGGCCAGTTGTTTTTTCTTATTTTCATCAGATAATAAAGAAGGCGTATAGAATTTATTCATCAATTCACTATTAACATCTATCCAAGATGGCGTTCTCCATGATGCTATTTTTTCGAATCCAAATTCGTCGTACTCACAACTACCATTTATTCCGCATTGGCCTCCACTATCAAATGTTGTTATAATACAACGTGTAGAGGTTGCAACATACTTCCGGAAATCGACTCCTGGTTCCATCCAACCTATAAAGGCAACATCAAACATCTTTTTTTCAAACGATTCTATAGGAGTTGGATAGATAAAATCCGGCATAGGTCTTTGAAAGGCGTAGAAAATACCTCTATCCTGTTCGAGCCCTATTGCATCTGGAATAAATTCCCTTATCTTCTCAAGAAAATCACCATATCCACAGCCTATGTCTATAAACCTAGGTTTATTGGAAATAGATTTGGAAATTGTTACTACGCGCATAACGTCGACTTTGCGGTAAGTGAAATACGATCCTGCAAAAAATGGAAAGATATAACGTTCATGATATGGTTGTGGATTATTACCCTTGAATTGCTTATAGGCAATATACGCTTTTTGCAATTCCTCCATTTTGAATGGCATGTATCTCTTTTTGAGAAAACTCAGTGTTCAAACGTATTATATGTTATATGCCTTTCAATCAGGCAATATTCAAAGTTATATAAAGCAAGAATGAAAATACATGAATTAATAAATGTTAAAATAGTATGATGAACCCAAAAGGCTTATTAAGTTCCTATATAACTTGGTCTTATGGTTAGGAAATTTGAAGAATGGTGGAATACTGTACCAGCAGATTTAAAGCAGAAAGCTCGTCAGGGAGATGAGCAAAACAAGCCGTTGTTAAACCAAATTAACTATGTACTTTTACACCTTCATTTAGCGGGCAAGCATGATGTTAAGCCATCCCACGACGAGCTTAAGGACTGGCTTCATAGCGGTCAAGTAGATGTACTTAGGATGACGGCGAAAAAATAAAACAAAGCTTTCTCATGAAGTAATTACCGTTTATTTTATTTTTATATTATTTTCTCTCAAAGAAATTCTTAATTAACGTTATATGTCATTCATACATTATGAATTCTAAGGCTTTAATATGTAGTCTAGTTATTAGTTTTTCTTTTTTTATATATATATTACCTTCAAATATTTTAGTATAATCCTTTGAAGAATCTCTATTCCTATATAAACAAGCGTTTCTTTACAACATGGACAATGATTCTATTATGAAAGAAATGTTCTGTATCAATTAATGAAATCTTATCCTATCTATCACGTTAGAAAAGATGTGTTTTTAATCAAGATACATAAGTTATATTCAATCTTGGTAGAAGTAGAGGAGTCAAAACAGGGGAGTAGCAACAAACATGGTAGTACCCTGGTACGCTTTTGTCCTTAAGACTTATCACGTACTTCTATCCTCTACTATTGCTACAATAAGTGAGGTAATAATTAAATAATTTTTAGAATAAATCTCTAATGTTTTTAACTTATTTTGTTTATATTATGGTATAATAAATAAACTAATCATTTATCTTCTAGTTTTTTTAACCTTATGATTATGTAAACTATCAGTTAATAAATGGCAATAATAATTATGCCATATGAACATTATTATGTTTGTTTTGTCTCGAGCTTTAATCGTTTATTTCTAGATCTGTTATTCGATACATTAGAATGTGATCCATATCTAATTTCTATTAATTGGGAATAACTACGATAATATCAAATCATATGTATGGAGAATTGCACAGTCCGTTTTGCAATCTCCAAAAATTACATTTTGGAAGGTAAGCAAGTGATAATAACTGCAAACTTACTTCCCTAATCTTTGATTTTATTTTCACGGTGTGAATTGAATATGACTTTTGAAAATCTATAAAGATATTAGAAAATTATTACAAGCCTCCGGACATTCACAAATTAGACTGGCAGGATTAACTTTTCATAATCCTCTTATTTTAATAGTTATTTCTAAATTATAATTAAATTAAATCATAATGCTAAATAAATACCACGTAAGATGTCAACTTAAACTGACCTAATTACAAAAATAAAATATTTATATATATGCGGAAGTGACATCAGTAAACAATAATACAATCAAAACTTCTATCAGACAAATGACACCTGACCAGACTGCAGAATCTATAAGAAATATTGCCAAAGGTATTCGTGAAACATCTGCTAAAATAAGAGAGACGATAAAAACACTTCACCACAGCGGCGCAATTGACGAATTTACACAAGCAATTCATGAAGCTGTCCTGGCAACACGTGATACTGCAAAAGAGATTAATGTAACATCTAAGGATTTGAAAAAACGTGGCATAATAAAGGATACAGCAAATGTCATGGAAGAAACGACAATGGTAGCACGTAAGACATTACAGGTAGCAAAAGATACAACTTACGATGTAGGTGAGGTGGCTCCTAAGTCGACGGAGAAACTACAGAAAGGTTCTGAACCAGTAAAGCAAGAAATAAGGAAGAGAACATCCAAAACAAAAAATAAACGACAAGAATAAACATTTAAAAAATTCTATTATGCTGAATGCATTATTATTTAGCATTTTTCCTATGACAAACTCAAATTCTAATACTAAGAAACAACTAAAAGCTTCTTACCAGGAGGGATAAAAATGGTTATAATAAGAATAGATTGTGAAATTTATTAGGAGCCAATAAACTGTTGAGTTTATACGGGATAACTAAAAAAACAACCAGACCAATGAAATAATCGTGAGTTCTGTCAGTGAAATAATGTCAGAAAAAGAAGTTGTTACAATTGCCTCTGGATTAGGTAAAACTGCGCAGGATATTGCAAATCTTATGACAAAGAAGAAAGTTGGTTCTGTAATTGTAGTAGATAAAAAAAGTCAACCTCTTGGAATTATTACAGAACGCGATTTGGTAAAGCGGGTATGCTTGAAGAATATTCCCGCAGGCAGAATTGAAGTAGAAGAAATTATGTCATCTCCACTCATAACAATAATGTCGTACGATTCTGTAGACATGGCTTCAAGAATAATGACAAAGAACAAAATCAAGCGACTTGTAGTTTTAGAAGAAGATAATAGGATTACAGGATTACTAAGCGTAACTGATATTACAAGGAATTTAGCCAAGATCTTGCTTGACGACTATAAACGCTACCGATCATTAAGTTTTGCAGTGGATTTATCCTGAAGTCATACAAAGAGGCTAAATTTGAATAGGCACCTTCTAGTCATACAAATGTTTTGACTACTACTGTATATTTTATATTTTTACCTTCAAAATTGAAAGTATATATCATACTATAACTTTTGTTATCTGAATTCCAATCTTTATTCGACACTTTTGGGTTTGAAGCCAACATATCTTCACACTCCTTCAATTATTCTGATACTGTAATTACGTTCTATGATTTGTTTCTATATGTGGCGTTTCATCGTTATTACTGGCTCTTGCTTTCTTATCTTTCCCAATTTCTTTATCCAGCAATCCCGATGATATAAAAAATTATCTGGATTAATTAGGACAAGCACATATCTCTCCCAAAATACAATATTTTATAGTTATTTACAGATAAAATATGTAGCACAAATCTACCATTTCTGCGTAAAACGTATGGCCAAATATTGCCTTTTTATGAAGAACTGATTTATTTTAACCTTACTTAATTATAACGGAGATGCAGAGATAGCAATATGAATATCAAATCAGTATCAGACATCGATTTCCCAAAAAGAAATGGATTGCTTCCTGTAGTAGTTCAAGATCAAAAGACAAAAGATATACTCATGCTTGCATATGCTAACGAAGAAGCGCTTAATAATACTATTAAAACAGGAAATGCGTGGTTCTGGAGTACATCACATAACAAGCTATGGATGAAAGGTGAAGAGTCCGGGCACATCCAACCTGTTAAAGAAATACTGGTAGATTGCGATTCTGATGCTTTGCTTTATCTAGTAGAATCACAAAATCCTGCGTGCCATACGGGTAATCGAACCTGTTTTCATAATCTTCTAGAAAAACAAAAAAATTGAAGATATTTATGAATTTTTTATATTTTTTTAGTATAAGAATATGTTAGTAGTAATTATAACAAAAAATTAATTTTAATAATTATAATATTTTTTGTTGAAAAAATATAGTAATACTAAAATTGCACTTAGAGAAGCTTATCTATTACAATTCAAGAGAGAGGATAGTAAAAAGTATGGGTAGTATACAATCATTAAAATGCAGAGAATGCAGTAAAGAATATGCTCCGCAATTTAAATATATATGTGAAGAATGTTTTGGTCCACTTGATGTTGTTTACAACTTTTCTTTCAATATAAACAGGAAGACTTTTTCGTCAAGAGATGTGAAAACATATTGGCGATATTTTGAACTGTTACCTATTGCTGATAAAAGCAATATTGTGGACTTGAGTGCTGGTTTCACTCCTTTACAAAAAGCAGGCGGGCTTGCTAAACAAATAGGAGAACTAAAAAACTTATTTATCAAAAATGATTCTGTAAATCCGACATTTTCATTTAAGGATAGGCCCGCTGGCGTAGCTGTCTCGAGAGCCAAAGAGACCAAATTAAAAGCGGTAGGTTGTGCGTCTACAGGGAATTTAGCTTCTGCAACTGCAGCACATGCTGCAAAAGCAGAACTACCCTGTTATATTTTCTGCCCTTCAGACATTGAAAAGGTAAAGATAGCCCAAGCGCTATCATACGGCGCTGAATTTGTAGCAGTAGATGGAACGTATGATGATGCAAACAGAGTTGCATCTGTAATAGGCGACTCTAAAGGCATTGGTGTAGTCAATATCAATATGCGACCATATTATGTTGAAGGTTCAAAGACACTTGCCTATGAGGTAGTGGAGCAGCTAAATTGGGAGGTTCCTGACAATCTAATAATTCCAGTTGGAAGTGGAGCAATGTTAAATGCAATCTGCAAAGGATTTGAAGAGCTGCATGAGCTTGGTCTAGTTGATAGTCTAGAAAACCTAAAGATAACAGCTGCACAGCCCCATGGATGTGCTCCAGTGGTCGATGCATTTAAGAAAAAAATTGAAGTCGTTCCTGTAGAAAGACCTAAAACAATTGCAAAAAGTCTTGCAATAGGTGACCCCGGTGATGGACGATACGTCCTAAAAAGATTGAGCCAATATAATGGATTTGCAGAAGAAGCAACAGACGAAGAAATTGTCGATGGAATACTAATGCTTGCTAAAACAGAAGGCATATTTACTGAGCCTGCAGGTGGCGTATCTGTAGCGGTACTTCGAAAGCTAGTTGAAGAAGGTAAAATAGACAAAGATGAAAAAGTAGTTTGCTATGTCACGGGCAATGGACTTAAGGCTACAGAGTCAATTATAGATGTACTTCCGAAATTCCATACTGTAAAACCAGACGTACAAATAGTTTCAGCAATGATTAGATGATCATGTGTAAAAAAGGTGATAACACAAGAAATGGCCAAAGTTGAATTCGTGATTCCATCGGTATTAAATAAAGGCTCAGGAGAGAAAAAAATTTCGTTAGAATCCAGCAATTTACAAGATGCATTTAACAAAGTTTCCGATCATATGGGAGAAGATTTTAAACTTAAGGTGTTTGATCTTAATGGCAAACCACGTGCTCTGATCAACATTTACATTAATGGCAAAAATATGCGCTTTAGTACCGATGGTATGGCGATGTCGCTTAACGATGGTGATTCTATATACATACTACCCGCAGTTGCTGGTGGAGCAGAGCTGACAAGCAATGATATGCAACGGTATTCAAGACAGATAATGCTTGAAGAAATTGGGTTTATTGGAATGGAAAAACTACGTAGTGCAAAAGTCTGCGTTGTTGGTGTTGGCGGGATTGGAAATCCTGTTGTTACTCAATTAACTGCCATGGGAATTAGTAAACTAAGAATAGTAGATAGGGATGTTATTGAAATTTCAAACTTGCACAGGCAACATCTTTATGCAGAAGATGATATTGGCAAAGTCAAGGTTGAAGCGGCAGCGCAACGATTGAAAAAAATGAATACTGCTGTTGAAATTGAAGCAGTTCCGATCTCTATTACTAAATACACAGCAGAGAGTATTGTAGAAGGATTTGATGTTGTTATAGATGCGCTTGACAGCATTGATGCTAGATATGCCTTAAATGATGCATGTATAAAATATAATATCCCATTTATTTATGCAGGCGCCCTAGGGATGTTAGGTTCCGTATGTACTATATTGCCAAATAAATCTGCATGTCTACGGTGTATGTTTCCTGCATTAGTGGAGGATGATATGCCTACTTGTAGCACAGAGGGTGTACATCCGTCTATACTATATTTGGTAGGTGGTATTCAAGTCTCAGAGGCGGTCAAGATAATTACAGGCCAAAAACCTGCGCTTGTAAATAATCTTCTCTATATAGACTTGAATGAACTTTCATTTGACAAGGTTCAAATGTTTAGGCATGAAGAGTGTCCTTCCTGTGGATCGAAAAAAAGGGCAAATACAGTAAAAGTTGTACAACAGCAACTGCTAATAGAAGAACTGTGCGGAAGAGATATGGGCAAGAGAACATACACGGTGACTCCATCAGAGCTATCTTCGCCAATCGATTTGATGAAAATAATAGAAAATGCAGAATTGCTAGGATACCAAGTTAAAACTAGAGGTAGCCTAGGAGTAACTGTGGAAAGTAATATTTCTAGTAAATTGTCTGTAAGTTTTCTGACAAGTGGTGCTGCAACAATAGTGGGTGCAAAAGATGAAGAAGATGCGCTATATATATATAGAAACTTCATAAAGGATATATCATAAATAACAATTCTTACGAGATTTCTGATTACTATATATATTAAACAATAGCGTTACCACTCGTTAGAAAAGTATTGGCTTTAGATTAATTTTCATATGTTGAGAGCAACACTAAGTTAATACTTATCGTATTGTGCAGAATGTTATGTTGGATTACTCCCTTGTACAATCGTATAATCATAACATCACTGATTTGAATGGCCTAGTAAATTGTAAAGATTGGACAAGATATCTGCTGTACTGGCTATCAGCTATTCGTAGAAGAAGGCAAATTGCAGACAAAAATGAGTTATAGATTTTGAAGTAAAATTAAGAAACAACTGAACTAAGTAAAAAGAAAGAAATTGAGAGGCCGTCGCTTTTGCTCTACTACTAATACTTACATAAACTACAGAACTACCTATCGTCCTCACAAAGTGCTTATTCTCCTGTATGTTGGACTGTAGGATACGGACCATGTTCCATTAATAATCTGTTCCTCTGACAGATACATACGCAGCAGAAGGTTAAATCCACCCTCAGGAGCTGCCAGCCAGTTGGATCCATTGTCTTTTCCATGACTCGCATTCTGTATATAGATGTCAGTGAGCCATCTGTGTTGTTCTTTAATCTTTGAGTATACTGCCCTATTGCGTAACGATCTATTGTTAGATTGCCTACGACTAATGACTTCTCATTGTACATTGAAATAGACTAAAATTGGAATAGACTAAAAGCCTGTTACTGATGGAGTGTATATACGGGTTAAAGTGAATTACATAGCTGTAGTGTCATTGAGCGACCTTACTTCGATATCTGTAAATATTGCTGGATAGAGCGCTTCTTGTGCGATATTGGCTCCGAGTCCTAATTGGGGTAAGAACAGCGCGTAAAAAATAGTCCATTCCATAAACTCCAGTAAGTGCATTAACAAGCCACCATCCATTGCCACTGCCCCATCATTTGCTACTCTTGTGTCTATCAGTTTTTGACCTTCTGTTATACCGTATATGTGGTAATTAATTTTCAGTTACCAATTTTTTTCTAACCCGAGAATTATTGCTAGGCACATCCAAGCACTATATTCTGCTATTCATGATCGATAGTATGAGAATCGCCAAAATTATGCTTTTCTTTTTTTATAAGTGGAATTATTTTTTCCATTATTATGCTGTCAAAATCTTTTACTTCAGCATCCAGTGCTATAAGCAGATAATAATTTTCATTTATTGGAATTGTAACTCTGTTGAGTTTTTGATATTTAGCTAATGCATAAATCAGTTTACCTATTTTTGATTCAAATTTTTTTCTGGTTTTATGTCTAGTTATGGTATTTGATGCATATTCTTCATTTTCTTCTTCAGTCAAAACAGGTATTAATCCTTCCCTATGTTCTACATTAAGAAGGATACCAAAATTGTTCGCTATGCCCATCCATCTGATAGTTCTGTCCAACTTCAAAAGATCTTTACTGAATGCATACAGAAATTCATAATCTATATTCATGTACTACTAATCATAGTTATGTATCTGTGTGTTTAAGAAGTTATTCTAAGGCTAAATTTTACATATATCTAAGTTTACTGTTAATTGAAAGCAGATTGTTCACTATGGCTATGAAGTGCTGGGATAAATATTCAGAGAATGATATCCTCTATGTAGGTTGCTAGCAGAACAAAACGAAATTTTACCTTACATTGATATACAAATTTAATTAAATGTAGATCATCTTGTATCTTAACAGACTGTATAAATAAATCATATACTTTAAATCATATACTTTAAATCATATACACTCTGATCAATAATCTATAATGACTAAAGTTGATGGTGATAATATCAATATTAATGATAGCAATAATTATACTTTAGAAAAAAAAGGAGGAAGATACCTGTTTGGTGATTATACTCCATTTGACGAGAATAAGAATTTTATCAATATGCTAAAGGATTTTGTTTCTGTTTCAAGTAATATTATTCAGATACACAAGAATGTTGAAAGATTACGCTTTGTATTGAATAATGCTGAATTATTAGAAAATGAAATGATTGCAAAAATTAAGCAGTTGAAAAATTCTACCGACACATCAATGGATGCCTTTCACAAGAAATATCATGAAGATATAATAAACGCATTATTTCCTACACCAACGGGTACCGACCTGTTTTTTCAAATAAAAAATGCATTGATTCATCAGCTAACTGATGGTGAGAAAGAATATGCTAGACACTCAGAAGAATACAAGAAGTACATTCATTCAAAAATAGAGGATTTCTATAAGAATGCAGCTATACTTTTACAAGACTGGCTGTCAAAAGATAATTTCAATCTACCCTCCGCTTTAACATCAAATTTATTGAATATAGTAGAAGTATCTATTGATCAGAATGATGATAATAATTCTTATATGATTTCCCGTACGAGTAGTATAGCAACACATAAGAAAAAATCAGTAAAATTTGCCGACACTGCTATTGATGACCGAGCCTCTTATCTTTTCTATTCGTTTATAATTGACGTTTCCTCTATAGAATTTTGGAGCCATAAAAGAAAAGTTTCAGATCTTGGTATAGACAATATGCTACTACCGGTTGGATTTAAAACTCCGATATCTGAAAAGTTGAAGAGGTCATTTCGATTTGTGTCTCGTGGTGAAGATGATCAAACTCCTGTGGTAAAGGATCCAGAATTCATTTCTGCCGATGATTATTATCTATCTTACCTAAAATTAGAAGGTAGCAAGACACTTTTTTTAATACTTGCTGATGATGCTTCAAAACTAGATGATAAAGTCATGAAGATCAATTATGACATGGCTTATTGGTATCAGAATGATTTTAATGATAAAGTTGATGTTTCTGCAAAGGCTGAATTTTATAATAGATTGATCTCTGAAGGAAAAGTGCCTAAGATTGATTATATTCAGGATAAGGAAACCCGCAGGTTAAATCTATTCCAAAAAGAATTTCTGCAATTTACTGACATATCTAAAATATTTCTCCTTGGTAAAGTACTAATAGATAAAATGAATAGCATTTTAAATCCAAAAGCGATTGCTTCTCATATAAAACTCGAATCAATCAAGGTAGATGATAAAGATGCAATAAAGGTTAATAGAGATTCTGCAAAATCGCCATCATTACTATATAATGAAGAATTGGTAATATCATTTTTAGAATCTGTAGCCACAGGGTTTGCTCCTTTAATACTAAAATTGAAGACTAAGAGTCCAGTTGAAGGAGAATTAATTCTTCGATATGAAACAGGTGATAAACAGAGAGAAGAATACGTAATAAGAACTGAGGAAATAAATTCGCAGTTATCGTCTACTAATGAGGGTAAAAGGATATCGAGTATACTCGGACTTTCTAACAATGTTTCGTCAGATATGACAAGATCATCACATTCTACTACGTCATCGACTACTTCTACAAGGAGCTGATCTCAAAACAATACTGATAAAACTAACTCAATCAATGGATTTAGTTCTTCCAAAAAGGTCAATTTCAAATACTACATAAGGATAATAAAATGTAGTTCCATCTATGTATTATTTCTAATATACCACAGCATGCAACTATATGTCTGTTTGTTTATGAATGAGCGAATATATAATATGCAGTTATATATTATGTTCAAACTCCATACAATATAATATATAATGGATAATATTACGCTACAACAGCTTAAGAAAGGAAATAATCATCATTATTATTTGATCGAAAGAAGAGAGATATTACATGGTTAGGGAAAGTCCTTCAAATACATGCAATTGAAGGGATCTAAAGACATTGCAAAACAGAACTATCCCTAAATTATTAGAGGATCCTGGCATCAAACCAGAAGATAATAAAAAAAGCTAAGTCATAGGCTGAAAGATAAGGTTGACCTACTAATTCAAAAGCTTTCCTGAAAATGGAAAGAAGCTGCTTGCAGAATTAGAGGATAACTATCAAAGAAATAAGCATAGCTTCTTAAAAAATGGAAAGACGCTAATATTAGATTCACTATCTTATCAAGGATAAATTGAGGAGAAGATAGAATAACTGCAATAGAAGAAGTATTGATGGGCAGGCAAAGACAGAGTCTGCGGTGGGTCCAGGACAACTTTTAGGTTTGTAGATTACCATAAAGGTAGTTAAATACAAAGAGATATCTGCAATAATTGTTACTTGTCTTTTTAGTCTAAACATTTACGTGTTATTTAGTGACCTCAAGGATTATCACAATTCATAATACATATAATTGAATATTCACTGTAGAATAATCTCTGAATTATTGAAGATAACAGAAGAATACATATAGTCAATTAATATGATACTAATTCTGATTGCCATACATTGTGGTCAGCACTTTCTTAATTCAAATCTTTTAACGCTATATTAGAAAATATCATCGATATCCTATTTTACATGTATATATTTCTTTATTACCTTTTGAAGTTAAATTGCCTGAGAAATTTATCCATAAGCAATGAAATACGTAAATCAAGTCATGAGCAGTCATGAGCAGTCATGAGCAAACATAACAGAATGTCTTTAATGAGTATTTTTATACTTTTGTAAATATCATATTCCTGCTATTATTAGCCTTAGTGAGTAATGAACAAATAGACATGAGAACAACACTTACTGTAACAAACGATACCACCCATACGAAATTCTGATTTTTCATAAACATTATGATATAGCCAACAATTAAAGGACCCAAGATTAGACCAGTATCACCTATCATTCTATTGAATCCTATTCCTTTTGTAACAAATGAACTTGTATGTAGGTAGTTACTATTCTTATTATTACTGTTGATGGATTTTTTAACCTTTTCTTCAACCTTTTCGGCAGCCCAAGCAACGCTTTGGCCAAAAAATCCTGAAGTAATGCCAAGTATAATGACAAGAATCAGCATCTGAATCATTAAAGTTGTAAAGGGAATTATGATGATTGTGAAAGAAGCCACAAGAATACTAATTATGAGTGGCCACTTCATTCCATACCTGTCAGTCAATTTTCCCGAAAAGAAAGAGGCAAGTAAATTTGCTACTGATGCTAATGTAAAAATAAACCCAACACTGACTACAGAAAGATGTAAATTTTCATAGGCAAAAAGTGGGATTGCCATTGTATAAATACCCGAACGCAAAAATGCAAATCCAAAGGTTGCAAGACTTGCGCTGTTTATATAGATTGATATATTACGAATGATTCCAAAAGATTCGGAATCAAGATTATATTTATTATCAGCACTATTTGTTATAAGATGAAACTTGCCTTTGTGTTGGATAAAAAAAACAATTATCATTGCAACTACTAAAACTGCAGCATAGGCGAAATAAGAAGCATTTAGGCCGTATGTACTAGCAATGAATGCGCCGAACATCGGACCAATTGTAATTCCTGTCATCATAATAGATTGATATATTCCCATTACCGTTCCTCGCCTTGATGACTGATTGGAAAGCAAGACATAGGTAACAGCAGCATTAACGTATATCGAAGAGCCGATGCCTTCTGTGACGCGCATTAAGAATAGTATCCAATAATTAGGTGCAATTCCAGCGAATATTGATGATACAATTTGGATTCCTAGACCTATCTTCATTGTTTTGCTAATTCCTATTCTATCAGTAAGAAATCCTGAAGGGATGTCAGTTATTACACGTCCTATTGCATAACCTGCGACTATTGCACCAATTATAAAGCCATTATCACTGAATCCTTCCTTTGCATAGAGAGTCAACGACGGCGTCACCATAGTCGCGCCCATCATGACAATGAGCGAAATTAAAGATACTGCCATAATACTGTTAGAAAAATTTCTAAGAATTAATATGAACTATCTATGTTAATATTCACCTATATATCTTAGGAAAATTTATTTAGGTCACTATTAGTGGCAAGTTTTAACTCTAGGATTTAAATTATGTGACCATAGCAATTTACAAATGCCCGCATAGTTGCGATACTCGGCAAAACTTTCCAAGCTCCATTTTGGAATTTTAAGTAGTCATAGACTCACTAATAATTTGACTTATATTTTGTAAATGCATGGTTAGATCCTTCATAACTTCCATTTTTCTCTTGGGATAATTTGCAAAACGAAGTACATTATCTATAAACATATCAATTGAAATAGCTTCCTCACCCAGTACTTCTATTCCTTTACAAGTAAGTAAATATGACTTAACGGGCTGGCCATCTTGGATGCCGTTTAAAAAGTAATTTTGTGTTTCCTTCATAGCGGAACTTGCCTTACGATAATGTTCTTTTATTATTTCTGCTTCATTAGTAATTTTCTGTTCTAATAAGCTCATACTATCAATAAGCTCATTTATTCGCTGTATGCAATCAGAATCCGCTGAAGACAAATGGTTACTATCCTTAATATTTTTGATTACTGCTTTATTATACAACTAATTAACCTAATATGAGATAGGTTGAATTAGTTTAATCTCTATTCAACCCTTACTACTTCTTTATTATTTTCCTGTTCATCTAATTTATTTAGTTCTGTCATCAAGAACTGTTTATACTTGCTTCTCTCTTGTTCTGTCATTCTATCAAGATTAGAGCTCAAAGTTGACCCTATAGTAGATATTCTATCAATAAGATCCATCGCCATGAATCTTCCAATGTTGCCGACTCTAAGCATAACATCTAGTTGTTTTTGTAAAATGTTATGAACTGATTCTATATCAGCAGCAATATCAAGACCTTTTCCTGTTATTTTGTATTTGCCATTATCGATTTCCGCTATTAAATCTTCTTCAAGCAACCTGCCAAGCAGAGGATATATAAGTCCAGGCGACGGTCTCCATTTGCCATCACTCTGAAGTATGGCCTTATCAATAATTTCTTTTCCTGTCATAGGTTGCTCCTTTAATAATCCTAGGATATAATGTCTAGAAAATCCCCTCGGAATCGCACTACCTACCCTTGAGAACCAGTTTGACAACATATCACTAGTAATATCGCTAGCGATTTATTAACTTTTCGACTCTATTTTATGTTATAGAGCTGTTATTATGTACCCGTTATATGATCTAATAATATTATCTGATATATTGACTTAAAAGAAGTCTGAAATCCCGTATTGGATTATCATTTTAAAGGATAATTAACTAACCTACCTGATTTTATTCTGATTGTTGAGTTTGTATTCCATACTAAGATAGTTTTGAATGTCTTATGCAACGACTTTGATGTAGAGATCATTCACACTTGGCTGGCAGCATTTTAGTTTATTGCTCTTATCGTTCTTCTGTTGGCTCCGTTAACTTTCATTTATTAGGAACTTGTAAATTTGTTTCTTCTATCTGTTGCCATCTCTGATTTAAAAGAAAAATATCTTTAACCAGTTTCTAAGATCAGAATAGATAGAACAAATTGTTTTATAAAAATAGAAGGATTAAATGCAGTTTAATATGTTCCCTTCTTTTTTAGAATTGAAGCTTTGAGTAGCTTCATTTAATTTATATTTTATGGCATAGTTCGTCCATTCTAGATAAGCTTTTGACATTTTTAGATAGTTGACTATTTAATGATTATTTCTATAACAAATAACATCTTGGTTTTTTAATATTCAAAATAAAAAGTCTACATTACCAATACGTTAATTATCATGGAAGAAAATGGCAAGGGTAGAAAAAGGAACAGTTCAACACTGCATTATTCTAATATTTCATAGTCTAATTAATATAGAGTACAATTAGAATAGCGTACTGATTTAATAATATTAATAAACAAAATCATATAGTGAAACACAGCAATCACGATTACATATGGCTATTACAACTGTTAAATCGAAATGAAAATTTTAAATGAAAAAGCAGAAATCGTATAAAAGATAAATGTTTTACGGCGAACCTAAATAGTATAGATGGCAAAAGTAAAAGAAAAAAGAATATAAGCATTAATACATCAAATAATTCAAAACTAGATAAGGGTAAATATACTACAAAAAGTAGTAGTTTTGAAGATTAGAATTAACCTTAGACTTCATTTACATACATTAGTGTAATTTCTATATCAGGTTGCTTGATGTGTGATGGCATTTTAACCACCTCCTGCTCCCTTTCCACCACCTGTTGATTCTACATCAAGAGCTTCCAATTCTTCTTTCTCTTCCTTTTCCTCTTCCTTTACCTTCAAGTCTTTTTTAGTTTGGTTTTGATTATTGTTTTGGTTTTCTGATGACATTGTAATAATACATTATACTGTCTTACATAATAATAGCTCCGATCGACTATCCGTTCAATTTCTTTTATATAATTATAAACTTCCTTTTCTTCTCATATTATCAGTTATTCATATAGTATCGGCAGTTCATAATGTGAGTGATGATTTTAGTAAGAGGTTTTATAACAACATAAATCTACAATAGAATATTTAGGATTGTTTTGATCATAGAGCTACAACTTGGAAAGTAATGTCATAACAACAGCCGCTACTGATATATGTAATAAAAATTGTTATAATTTACCCAATTTTTTGATACTGATTTCTCTGTGTATATAATTGCTAAAAAGGTAATAATACTATATCAGTTATTTTCGATCTCTTAAACAAGACCTTTCTTATGAAATCTTTCCAATCTTAAAAAAGTCCCAATAAAAAAATTATATAAGAATAATACCAGAATCAAGATTGGATAAAGACAAGGCTTTCTCGTTTGCTGATAAATATACAAAAGAAGGACAAACACTACCATAGATATAACAAAGGCTCGTGATAAATCCATTGATATAACTGATATAATAAAAACTCCTGATGTGGCAGTTCGGAATAAACAAATAGATTCCAACCTAACGTACTGCAAATATAGTCATAGGAACAGCATAAATTGAGGAATAAGTAAGAGTAATACACATTAATAGTTGAATCAAAGGTGATGATGGGATTATTTGACTATAGAAGCAGAAAAAACCTAAAGATCTACGAAAGTAGTTAATTGTAAAACTTCATTAACAAATAATTCAACTTTCAAACTAAGATATAAAGGAATAATGTTATATTGCTGTATCCTTGATAGGATCAGAATGGATCGATGAAAGCTTTTAGTTGTGAGTATTCTTTAGTTATTCATTAACTCATTTTTCTTATAATATGTACTAAATAATAGAATCTCTATCTTGCTTTATTCATGGGAGTAGTTGCTATATTAATATATTAACATTAATAATAAGAAATATTATTATCGATGTAATACACTTACAATAAAGAATCAATGTCAAAGGAGAGAAAAATAATCAAATTTCATGGTGCAGAAGTAAAAAACGTGATTATTCTTTATGCAATAAGACCAAACTCAAAACCTGTCACAACAGTAATCGAACAATTCGACGCATTAAAAGATGAAGAGCATTGTGAAACTATAAACATTCAAGTAGTAGCTGATTTTGTTACAATGACATTTTATAAACAAGAAAGCTCCAATTCGATTCTACGTAGAGAGTTGATTCCTACACACTCTGTAGAACACATTTGGATAGAAGATTTATAAAGTAACTCATTTTGGGTTGGTAGGTTTTTGTCAAATGTAAAGTAGAAGTAGAAGTAGAGGAACAAGTGGGGTAGTTAATTATAATCTAAAAGCATATTCTGAAATCAGAATTTTATATAGACTAAAATAAACCAAAATGCTAACTAATCATTTTACAACCTTTGAACTTCCTTGCTCAGTCTTTCATAGATTTATGCTAAATAATGGGGGGGAACAGTAAAAAGTACAACTACTCGTCCAACCTATTCTATATTTGTGGGGCTCATTGCAGGTGCATTCTATGAACTGTTTCCTTAGGAATAGAGGCAATAGAGTGACATTATTGACTCTGTCATTACATGGGAGTACATAAGCACGCTTACAATAAATATATGATCAAAGCATATTCTTATCTGAAAACTATATTGGACAGAATTATTAGCATAAAAGAAGAGAATTGAAATGCCAATAACTATACGATTAAACCCAAAGTTCACAGATTTACTTCAGAAAAATCTCAAGTCCCGATATGAAGATAGAAGGAGACTCGACACCATTGTACATGTTTCTGATATTATACCTACTACCTGCATAAGAAAGCAATATTATTCCAGAAAGTTTCCTGAATTAGATCCTCTATCAAACGAATCAGTACACCATTTTGTAAGAGGTGAATCCAGCGAATTTGTGATTACCGAGCTTGCAAGTTTAGGTGTATCACAAGCCAATATAGAAATGGATGGAATAGTTGCTCATCCAGATATTATGAGTGAAGTAGAAGATGTTATAGTAGAGTTAAAAGACACAGTTAATGGCAAACGTCTTGATATAACTGATGGTACATTCAGAGCATACCTCAGACAGTTATTATATTATCTGGTTATGACTGGCATAGAAAAAGGAATTATTTCTATAAGGTATAACATTAGAGAGTTAAGGTGGATAAAAAGTGATTCAGCAGGTAATGATTATTTCTTCAGGCCATTTAACGCTAAAGACGTTGGCATAGAAAGCTGGGAAGTACGTTTGCCAGCAGCGGATATTGCCAGGGAGATATTAAAGAATGAAATGGTTCGAAGGAAAAATTTATTCTTAAAAGCATTGGAAGAAAATGATGTTTCTATATTACCTAGATTACCAGAGTTTGCAAGAAATAAGAAGTGTCCGTGGTGTCCATTTTATGATAAATGCATGAATAAAGATAATGAAACAGATAAAGCTAAAGAAATGGCAAATGAGGTAGATCTCTTAGATATAAGTGGTGTGGTTGACTTTAAGCCAGTCGTAGAAAATAGTGGTGACAGATAGTCATATTTATCGAAATAGTATCTCTGTAACATATTTGTAAGCTGACTTGATCATTACTTTACATTATGAAACTAGACAAAACGCTATATATACCGTATTATTACAAGATTATGAGAAAATGATTACAGGTTCTAATGTCCTCATGACTATTGGAGAAGATCCTCAAAAAAGAATCAGAAAAAAATAAAATCATCCAACATCCAATTAAAATTAATGGGATTAGATCTAAAACCACTTATTGCACCTACTAATATCACGATATCTGAATTATCCAATAAAGTTGTAGCAGTTGATGCACACAATGCAATATATCAATTTCTCGCAACTATTCGTGGACCGACAGGTGAATTACTTACAAATGGCAAAGGTGATATAACAAGCCACTTAAGTGGCTTGTTCTATCGAAATGTCAATCTACTAGCAGAAAATATAAAACTCATTTATATTTTCGATGGCAAGCCACATCCTCTTAAGTCAAAGGAGATTGAACGAAGACGTCAAATAAAACAAGAAGCATCTAAGAGATACGAGGAAGCAATATTAGAAGGAAGAATTGAAGAAGCCCGAAAATACAGCCAAGCTACCTCTATTTTGACATCCCAAATGGTAGAAGAATCCAAAAGGATCCTAACTTTGCTTGGGATTCCCTGTATTCAAGCTCCATCTGAAGGAGAGGCCGCCGCTGCCTATCTGACAAAACTTGATATAGCTTTTACCTCTGCAAGCCAAGACTATGATTCAATATTATTTGGTGCCAAAAAACTAACGCGTAATCTTACAGTCAGCGGTAGGAGAAAAGTTCCAAACAGGAATTTATACATTGACATTGAGCCGGAGATTATTGATTATCAACAGATTCTTAATAAAACTCGACTGACACATGAACAATTGGTAGATGTTGGAATTCTGATAGGTACTGATTTTAATCCAGCAGGATTCACAGGCATCGGACCCAAAACTGCTTTAAAGTTAATTACAGAATTTGGAAAACTAGAAAATATTGAAAAAATTAAAAGTTCTTTATCGGATATTCCTTATCAAGAAATTCGAGATATTTTTTTAAAACCAGAAATATTAGATGTTGACAATATTCAGTTTAATGAGGTAAATTACAAGGATATAGTTGATTTCCTGTGCATAGAAAAAAGTTTTTCTACAGATCGTGTAAGTGCAGCCTTAGAAAAACTAAAAAAATCAATTACAAATCGTAGTCAATCTCTAGAAAAGTGGTTTGGTAGTTAGCTATTGTAGGTTTAACTAATCTTGACCTTCTATTAGAAAGACTCAATATATATATAAATATCTCAAACGCCGAAAATTCTACCAGTCATTTACATGGACAAATAGATATTATTAAGATACTAGACTGAATATATACTGGAATGAATAGGAGTAGACCATCATTGCAGCGTTACTCAGTATCCACACTTGAAGCTTTTACTTATAATAATAGGGAAATACAAATTATAAGCGGTGTTATTCAGAGGTTGCTTGATATGTCATAATAAATTATATGACCAAGTAAAGTTACATTAGTCATTGATCATGTGCCTTCATACCTTATTCTAACCGACAAACTTAATCTGTCTTGAGCGCATATCAAGTATCAGTATACATACAGCTGTCTATTTTAGTCATCAAGAAATTCTGTTAAGAAAATGCATACATTCTTGACAATATTACTTTGAACTCATCATAATTAGAGAGATAGAATAGTCGAAGATTGATTGATTATACTCCATTCAGTTTAGATCTAATACGTATCAGAATGAACATAGTGTTCATAAATATACTAGTAATATTGTTCTATTGTCCTCATCTAATGACAAGGCAAATTTGAGATAAACTACTGACTACTCTGGTAATATCCTAGTACGCATAGAAATTAAAAAATCAAATAAATTAAAGAATGCAGTGAAAAATATGTAAAATCGATCCCAGTAACTCCTTGCATGCTTTACTGTTATGATACTCTTTTTATTTTAATTATTATTTAGCAAGAAAATAAAAAAAGAATATTTATCATGTTATATGGAATACTGTTATGCTATTTTCCACCTAAGATGTCTCCTATTATAGGAACGTTTGCTAATGGATTTCCGCCTGTTTGATTACCACCTGTTTGATTACCACCTGTCATATTACCACCTGTCATATTACCATCTTGCGCAACTACAGGAACTAAAGTACCAATGGACCCTAGAACAAGTCCTAAAGCCAAGGCTAGTACCGCGGCTATAGATATTTTTTTCATCGGTGATAAAATGTCACAATAAATTATAACACTTTCACATTTATAATATGAATTCAAATTATATATTATTTATAGTTAAAATATTATATTAGTTACTTATTAATCAATGATATATAAGATTGAAGTCTATGTTTCCATATTTGCCTTGAAAAATTCATTCATTGGAGTCATTACTGCTTTTATTTAAACTCTTCAAAATAGCTAGTACTGACAAGGTATTTAGTAAATATGTTATTGGTTTTTGGATTCTGATCAGTAATAATAAAAATCTTATTATATAGAGTATCTTGATGAAATTTCGCATTATTAGTTATGATGATTGGTTGATTAATTAAATGCAAATGTCATAAAGAAGACATTTATTCGACTATATGAATCGATATTTATAGCTTATAAGAATTCATTTAATGAACACTTGATATGACGAGAGTATATGACGACTATCTGACGAGTATGTAATATAAAAATAAAAGGACGATAATTACTTTTTTCTGCCTTTTTATGAATTCTTATTATTTAAGAGTTTGCTTATTGACTTTTTAGACAAAAATATATGTCCTAATTGTATTGAAAGAGAATTTGCAGAGAACAAATGGTTTATCGCAGGGATAAAGAATTTCTTGATTTGTTCTCTAAAGCCTCAAAGTTAGTCACCGCTCTGAAAAAGAAGATAAAATAAATATATTGAGAAATTAATCTAACTTCTCTTTAACCTCTTCTTTTCTATATTCTGTCTCCGTGTCTCTGTCTGTGTCAGCGGTTTTCTTTCCTGCTGCCTTTGTACCTGCTTTCATCTTGTCTACTGCATCCTCTATCTTATCTTTTATACCTGACATGTTGATATTAGAAAGAAAACATGCAATATAATTATATAGATAGATTATATCATAAGGGGATGTTAGATTCAAAAGTTATGTTATTATCATTGATAGTTGTATAACATCTTGTACACTTTGGTATTGCTCCACTCTATGCTATTTGGCTATTATCCTAGATTACTAGTTGAATAATATGACGTATTCACAATGCAAATTCTAGTATATACACATAACAATAACAAACACGATAATTCACTCTAGTATGCTTCTGTTCATAATCAAGTTATTAATCTATGATACAAACAGAATCTACAGACTCTGAAAATATGATATACAAGCATCAATCTTTGTTGTGGGTGCTATTCTCTTAATCAAAGTTGTTTTATCTTATTGAGTCTTTGCTCTTGATCCACTTTTTCTTTGCACATATGCTTGTTTCGCGCTATTTGTTGCCATAATGAATACTATTATCAAGATATCTACAGTCAGTATCGCAATAGTGTTGCAATAATTGTTAGAGTTGTTCTTCTTCTTTCTTCTTCGGTAATCTTCATATTCTTGATTACTTTATTTCAATAATGTACTGTTCCTGTTCTTTAAGCTCTTACATCAGGAGGTTAGAATGAATTTAATATATTGTACACTATTATTAATTCTGAGTAATGCTATGCTGGAGTTTCCTGATTCTTCTTTTAAGAATTAATATTTCATTTGTAAAATGTGCAAGAGAGTATAGAGGTGCTAAAGTAAAATTACTCTAACAAATTATTCAATCAAGTAGTTAGTTATGTTTCAATCATCATCAAGGCTTATACCAATCGTCAAATTTCTTACTTCTTTTTCTTACTGGCCTTATATAAACAAAATATCTCCATAGGAATGCAAAAGCTATTGCTGCTATTCCACCAATTATGAATCTCCATCCTATTATAATAAATCCTTCGCCTTCTTCTTTAAGCTGAATAATCTGCGAAATCCACAGACATATTCCGCCGAATACTATGATTATTATTCCAGCAGCTAATATTGGCTTAAAAATTGTATTTCTTTCGCTAAATGACATCGTAAAGTATCAATATGTCCTCACTATTTAATGGAAAAATAAAAAATTTACTTAATCAAATACTGTGACGGTGCCATTTCACTATTAATTATTCGCTGATGTCTTATAGTATATTCTTCAATCTTATCAGATTCTGGACAGATTTCCGTGTCTTCATTTATTGCAATCTCTCTCTTTATTCTCTCTTTCTTTTCTATCCCATAATCAAAACACATGATAATTCTGAATATAGTTTTAATAACTTAAATGTCTTCTATTTAGCTTCCTCTATTTTAAAACCCTTAGCATTAATTGCATAGCAGTATAATGAACAATAATTAACATTTTATTGAATAATTCTTTATCTATATAGAGAAAAACTATCTACAAAAATTTCAATTTCTTTGCATAATTGTGTCATTTCTGATTGACAATTTATTGGCCAAATTTTACTTGATGCCAAATTTAAAAAGAGAGACTAATAAATTTAATAGGATATACAAGTTAAAACTAATCTTATGAGTATCTTATTAGACCAGACTTTAAAAAAGATAGTGTATATTCAGGAATTTGACAAATATGACAAGAACGGTAAATTACTATGTAGAAACATCAATTGTAATAAATATCCACAATCGCCCTATAGAAAATATTGTTCTAAAAAATGCAATAAGGAGTTTAGACATTGGTATTATCACAATTTCTTTTGGGAACGTATTAGATCAGACATATTCAAACGCGATAACTATACATGTCAGATTTGCAAAAGAAAATATCCCTATATATTTAGAAGAAAATTTGCTCGCTGTAAAAATTTAGAATGCGACCATATTATACCTAAATCACTATATGAACAATTAGGATACAAATACGATACACTTGAGAATAAAATTAAAACTACGTTAGAATTCTTTCACAATCATAACAATCTTCGAACATTGTGCCAAGATTGTCATAGGCAAGTAACTTCAAAATATCTTAGTAGTAAATTCCAAGTAAAAAAGAAACAAGTGTCACAGATGATATTCGTGAAATGAATTAATATTGTATGAATACAATATATCCAGAATAGGCAATCCTATCCATATTTGAAAATATCTTGACACCGTTAGATTATACGTAACCAAAAACTTCCTTAAAAATAAATAGTAAATTAAGAAAAACAAGTAATTCTATTTTTCTCCAAAAAGAAGACTTTGGTAGCTTCTATAAAATTCTCCTTATTATCTTAAACTAACAAGGTGTTTTTTATTATGTAGAAATCCCAGAATACATAACGAGGAAATATAGTTAAACATATAGCATACAACAAGCATAGACAGATAGTCCCTTAACAAGTGATCATTTATACTCAGCTAACAGCTAGTAAATATACTAATATTTATAGTATAGTGATAATTATCGTAGGGCAGATATATTTATAATAATAAACATGAGTTAATGAACTACACGAAATTAAAAATATTCACTGTCTTTGCAGCAGCAGCATTGATGGTGGCAATGTTTGGACATACACAGGAAGCAAAAGGCATAGGTCAATCACAGGGTTCTTCTATAGTGTGCATAAACGATGAATGCCAGCAATCAAAAGACACACAGGGTTCTTCTATAGTGTGCATAAACGATGAATGTGATGTCAACTATTCAAGTTCGCCTTCTTCTATTAGGGACAGTATAGAAGAAGAGGAAGAAGATATGAATGAAAGCATCGAGGAAAGTTTAGAGGAAAGTTTAGCAGATAATGAATAACATGACTCAATGCTTACTCACTCGAATAACCATACATATATCTAGATTGATAGTTTAGCAATCTTTTCCAATCTTTCTTTTTAATTAAATTATGAAAACGAATGTGATATTTTTTTCATCAATAATGTAATTAATAAAATGTCTAAAATAGAATCAACTGCATCTCTTGCAAGTGGCAGTCACTCACCAATACCACATTCTCTACTAAAGTTGATCTACAAAAAACAAGAGAAACCCCTAAAATAACCTTTATCGTTTGTCAATCAGGTAGTGCTATTCTTGGGTTAGCTTGTAATAATGACCATCATATACTACATAAATTTAGCATGCTAAACTGACAAACATTTACTGACAAATTCTTGTCAATGATTAAATACACACGCTTATGTCATAATGATAGTTAAAAAAGATAATTGATCATATTGTTTTTCCCTTTTTTAATATTTTTCAGTTGATTCATAAAGACACCAATTGATAATAATTTATGATTGTTTAATAAAATCTTCACTCATATCGAAAGCAGAAACTTAGTATTATAAAATAAATAAAATAAATAGTCGACTCCACCAGAATTGATAATTCTTGGTGGTAGTTTGATTAAAATTGGCCTATCTAATCAGATTCTTCTTCTTAAGTTGGCAGAGCAATTCTCGTCATAGTATCTTGTGGTATTATGCACACTTCAGCTGCTTGACATATTATATTTATACAAGAAACAACTGAATCCCTACACTCATTTATTTGCTTTATACTATCATAGTTTTTTGCTTTCTCACCATCATAGTCTTTTGCTTTCTCACCATCATAGTCTTTTCCCTTTTTTTCTTTCTCTGCGCTTGATTCCTGTATAGGTATTGCTAAAGATGCCGTCAACAGCAATAGAGCTGCTAAGACAGTGAGCGTCTTTAAGTTTGTATGCTTTATAGCTTTCATCTCTTATTTGTTATTATTATGGATATATTTGAATTGAGGAAATTACTGCTATATCTAAAAGATTAACTTATTTTATTATCATATAGTAGTAAGAAAATCATTACTAATAGTTAGTAACCTAATAAAGAAGTAGATTTAAAGAGAATCATTAAAACTAATAATTAACTATGATATTACTATATGTTATAGAAAAGAATCTTAGAGCAAGGACATCTGAGAATTCAGAATATATTCTAATAAAATCTTTCAACTGAATATAATAATAATAACTTCATCGGGAGTAAGTACTATCGTACAACAGTCTTCAATTCTGTTTCAATATCAAATTTATACCCTTAATAATCGCCATCTATGTTACTACAAATGCAACATTAGCATGGGCATAGTGTAGAGTATCCCATTACTGTTATGACGACAATGAGGACATCTATAAAGGAATCTCCAGCAAGTGCCATAAGAATTTCAAGATAAATAAAAGCTGTTTCTAAGTATCATGAATTGATTAATAGTTTGTTATTCATTTAGCATGTATTATATAGTATTGAAACAACCTGATGGGACAGTAAATTAATGAGACATGTAATCTGTAGGTTGAATAATTGAATGATTAATACTTATAAGTCATATATCAGAGAGAAATGACAGAATAACTATTGATGAACAAAAAACATCAAAAAAACAAAATAACATTGATTATAACTGCAATTTCAGCTATACTTATGGCGTCATTATTTACAGTTGGCAGCCAATTAACGAACAATGCATTAGCGCAAACTATAGCAAATCAAAGTGGTGATGCTGCAATAATTGAAACTCAGCCTGCTAATATGTCTAATATGGGGAACAAAATAAAAACTCCAATAACGGAAATTAATAACACTGAAATCGGAAGAGCAACTCCAACTACG
The DNA here is from genome assembly GCA_035642715.1 of Nitrososphaeraceae archaeon. Lineage (GTDB taxonomy): Archaea > Thermoproteota > Nitrososphaeria > Nitrososphaerales > Nitrososphaeraceae > JAJNBK01. The sequence goes on from DASQRW010000113.1 coordinate 65,433, forward strand.
GATTCAATAAATAAAATAAAATAGGTTAGGCTGACGTCGTTGTTGTCGTCGTCGTCATCTTCATCGTTGCTGCTTTGATTCTTCTTGCATAATAAGCTAAGCACTAATACCACAACCACAGCATTACCTGTAATAACAAATATAAACACTATTTCAGCATATAATGGAGATATTATTCCAAAGAAGATAGGCTCTGGGCTTTGAGTTGTGGGATCTAACTCTTATTGAGCTGCCTCATTTATTACAATAGAACTAAAGGGATAGCGCCTATAAATCCAATTGCTAACATAATGGCACCGATAATTATCAAGGATTTTTTTCATGGTAAATGCTGTCAAGCCAGCACCATGCAGGATCTCTTTTTTCATAGTAGTGTTTACCATAGTGCTAATATGCTACATATTAAATGGTAATTTTATTTAATAACTATGCTTCTAAAAAATGTTATAGATACTTACATAGAACTATTTACTGTGAATCCACTATAGAGAACTATGATATATAGCATCGTCATATGTAATGTGTAGCTTGATTAGCTGTCAATAACTAAGTGCGGTTTAATTGTCATATTGCTTGTGATTAGAAACACCATCTGTCAGACTTCACTATTTATCCCAAAACACTAATACTAGTGGTTTGTGCAATTGAATTGTTAAAATAAATAATGAGTGAAAGAAATGATTTACGTGAAAAGAAATTACGAGGTTCTGGTGGATATGCTTTTGCGAATATAACAGATGAGGAACAGAAAAAAGGGAACCTAGGAGGACCTGAATTATTTCTCGCTGGGGTAGGTAGGTTAAATGAGGACAGGTTTTCAAAATATTACTGTAACAGATGTGAGAAGGAATATGAAGGATCTCCTGCAATAAGTTATGAAAATCCAAACGAAGAACTCGGAGAGGATGTTATTCTTATCGAAAAAGGTGAATATAAGTGCAGCAGTTGCAACAATATTATAGCACAATATCGTAAATTCAATACTCCTGCCACACAGACTACCGTAAACACTTCACATACATCAAAGCAAATAGAGTCATCTGAAGATAATAGACATAACTCACCTTCTTCTTCTATAGCTTCACAACAACAGCAGCAGATATCTCCTGCTTCCAGTGGCAACATATCTATGAGTAATACTCCTCCTAAGACTCCCACATTCGAAGCTAAAGGAGGAGGATATACTTCTATTCAATCACTTGTTGGAATGCCTGCATATAATAGCGAAGCAATGTTAATAGGAAGAGTTGTTGAAATTGGATTACGCCGATTGCAAGGAAAAAACATGCAGATTACTATCAAAATTGCAAACGAGGATAATGAAGGTAGTAATAATAATAGTAGTAGTAGTTATAATCAACTACCAATTGAGGTTTCATGGGACAATATCTCAAAAATTGGAGACATAATCCTTATTGGAAGGACAGAAGTAATACCAACATCTAATTCTGATACTGACGCTACCGTAACTAATAGATCAGGTGGTAATAAGTGTTCATCATGCGGTTATCAAAATCAAGACGATGCTATTTTTTGTGAAGAATGTGGAAATAAGTTAGTATAACTGACACACAAAATTATCTCTTCCTCAATCCTATTCTTACATCTACTGCTCGGGCTCCTTTTCCTTCTTCTAATACCAATAAAGGATTCATATCAAATTCTTCAATTTCAGGAAAGTCAATAACCAACTGTGAGAGTCGTTGAAGACTGTCCACTATAGCATTCAAATCTGATGGTTTCTCACCCCGAACGCCTTTCAATATCTTTATTGCCTTTATTGATTGAACCATTCTTATTGCTTCTCGCTCATCAATAGGTGCAATTCTGAAAACAACATCCTTAAGAAGTTCAACATAAATACCTCCAAGACCAAACATTATAACTGGACCAAATAATGGGTCTTGTTTTGATCCAAGAATTATTTCCTTCGCAGATTTTACCATTTCCTGCACAAGGACTCCTTTGATCTTTGCATTGGCGTTGTATTTCTTGGCGTTAGACATTATTGTATTAAATACCGCTTTCACCTCGTCATCATTTTTCACTCCAACTTTGACCCCACCAGCATCTGATTTGTGGATTATGTCTTGCGAAGATATCTTCATTACAACGGGATAACCAATCTCCTGAGCAGCTTTGACACATTCATTTTCGCTAGTACCAAGAATACTCTTTGGAGTAGGAAAGCCATATGAAGTAAGAACTTCATAACCCTCTTCCTCTAATAGATTTGTTCTGCCTTGCTTTAGAACATTATCAAAAAGTTCCTTTACTCTATTAACGTCTGCCTTGAACCATTTTGGTTCGCCTTTTGGACTCGTTAACCAATTTCTGAAACGGTACATTGCTTCAAGGCTTCTTATTGCCTGTTCGGCGTACATGAAATGTGGTATTCCTCCATCGGATAGAATCTCTTTGTTTTCATTACCCTCTGCAAGTCCCATTAATGCGGCAAACATTGTTTTGTCCGAGCCTTTTGACTTGTTAACAATAGTCCTTGCTAGATCATTGTAGTCTAAAGTGGCTGATGGAGTACACATTGTTACTACTGAGTCGACATTCTCATTTGAGAACACTTCATCAAGTACTTTTTCAAAGCGCTTATAGTCTGCATCACCTACTATATCTACAGGGTTTCTTGCAGATCCGTGAGGTGGAATTACTTTAGCAATAGTATCACTTGATGCAGATATATCAGCCATTTTGAGGCCATGCTTTGAACATGCATCAGTAGAAATAATAGCAGGTCCGCCAGCATTTGATACTATAACAACTCCTCCTTTCTGTAGAGGTATAGGCTGTTTAGAAAAGGCTGTGGAAAGCTCAAATAACTCTTGCATAGTATCTACTCTAATTACTCCAGACTGAGTAAATAGAGCATCATAAATTTCGTCAGATCCCATCAATGCTCCTGTATGCGACATAGCAGCTTTGGCACCTTCTGGCGTTCTACCCGCCTTCAATACTATGATCGGTTTTCCGTCCTTTGTAATTCTTTTAGCAATTTCCATAAAGCTTCTGCCATTATGTATATCTTCAAGATACATCACGATAACCTTGGTCTCTATATCTCCAGACAATAATTCCAGAACATCATTTTCATCCATGTCTACTTTATTACCCATACTGATTACTTTTGAAAAGCCAATGCCTTGAGCTATAGCGTCTTCTACTGTGGCTGCGCAGATCGCACCACTCTGCGAGACCAAAGCAATTCCACCATGTTTTGGTGTAATTTTTAAAAAGGTTGCATTCATCATATTTTTTTCAGATAAGCTCATGATTCCAAGACAGTTTGGACCTATGATTCTTGTGCCATACTTTCTCCCAATTGCTCCAACCTCTTCTTCAAGCTTTCTACCTTGATCGTCTACTTCTTTGAATCCTGCAGAAACAATAATTGCACCTTTAATTTTTTTCTTGCCAATTTCTTCCATTACGGAAGGTACTATTTTATTTGGAGTTGCAACTATGGCAAGATCAATATCTTCAGAAACATCAAGAACACTTTTGTAAGCCTGCAGTCCAAAAATTGTAGGATTAGAAGGAGTAATTGGATAGATTTTTCCCTTGTATCCACTTTTGATATTAGAAAAAATCGCCTTGCCAATTCCTTGTTTTTCTGAGGCTCCAATGACAGCAATGGATCGAGGAGAAAGAAAGATATCCTTTGAGTCGTTTGACGACGACGACATATATAAAATAAAATTAAGATATGATAGTTATAAATGCATCCTATTATTGAAAAAACTATATCTTGCATACTAATTTATCTAAAGTACTTTAGTTAATCATTATTGGGCATATTAGTGCTTAAGAGCGAGATATAGATACAGATTATCTTCCAAGATAACAGTCAATAGTAGATGCACAAAGATAAACACGGACAGTAGCGGTAATCAGACAAATGAAAAGCAATAAAGTTATATTCTTAATTGTTGTTGGCTGTTATTTCTTCTACTGTTTATACTTGTTATTATTATATAATCTTCTTGCGAATCCTTATTCATAAGTATAGATGATATTATCTAACTGAAATTCAACTTATTCAACTTATTCAACTTATCTACTGTACTCTATCCTTCAATAAACTGACCTTTGTTGACAAATATTATGCAATAATTGATATTTTAGGCTAAATGATGCAGGAAAGATTGCCGAGTATTGGGATATAGTAGAGTAAATACCACCCACTTCTGCAAATAACAATACGATGTTCTACCTGAATAATGAGGACGTCTCTTTTTTCAAACTCTACTACTACTACGTTTTAACATTAACTTAGTAGTAAAAAGTTTTTCAGGTATACAATATACAAGCAATAATGACAGCAAAGGAATAAGTTGGGATACAAGCCTTCTCACGCTTTTGTCGTTATTTCAGCTTGTGTGTGCGTGTGAGTAAGAAAGAAAGAAAGAAAGAAAGAGAGAGAGAGAGAATGATTAGGGACTGAGACAACGACAACGACTTGTGGCGTAGTTCTATCCTTTATTGTATTGTCGTTGCTGATGGTAAATAACTAAAATAGCGAGTAAAAGAAATCAAAATATACTATTCAATTTCTTATCAGTAAAAACAGGGAAAATATCTGTAATCCCTATTGGACTATGATTTTGTGTATAACATTTTACTCTCATATATGTATTATTAGAAGTTTCTGTTGTCTTGAATCTTACAAGTGTAGATAGGTTTGCATTACATATAGATGATGATGACTTGTCCGTGTTCTGATATCTCTTCTATCTCGAACTTCAAACTAAAGCTTCATAGTCATTGGCATAGGTATACACACAACTGTCAGTTGACTGTTACAACAACAACAACATTGTTAACTTAGTCTTTTATCTAATATTGCATTAATATATTAACTTGATCAAGTAGTAGTTGATGAAGTTCGTTCAGATATCTGACCTACATATTGGTGGTCTCTTCAAACAAGATGCTTTCAATACAATTGTTCAAGAGGTTAACAACGATCTAAAGCCAGATGCAATAATTATATCAGGCGATCTGACAGATGATGGTCTCTTATTTCAATTTCAGCAGGCTCGTACAGAGATCAACAAATTCAATTGTCCCAATTTAATAATCTTCCCTGGAAATCATGATTACCGTCACACAGGCTACCTTCTATTCAAGGAATTCTTTCCTTCTTCAAAGCAAATTTATGAATTTGATGATGATATAGTTGTGCTTACCCTTGGAACCGCTAGACCAGATAGAGACGAAGGCGAAGTAGGACATAGACAGAATCTGTGGATGGAAGAGAAGCTTAGCAAATATAAGAATGTCAAAACAAAGATTGTAGCAATGCATCATCATTTGATAGCTATACCTGATACAGGATATGCTAATGTTGTCGGTATTTCTGATGCAGGAGACATTCTAAGAGCATGTTTAGAGTCCAGAGTAGACTTGGTACTCTGTGGTCATAAGCACAGACCATGGCTTTGGAATTTGGGAACACTTAAAATCGCATATGCAGGAACAGCATGTTCATGGCGCTATAGGGGTGTTTTTGAAGATACATACAACATCATAGATATTAGAGATGGTAAAATTGATGTTGATATAAAGACAGTGGGAGGAAAAAGAATGCCTTTATCAGAGGTAGTTAACAGATATCAGTCTGAGGAAAGGAAGGCAATGTTATCAAAATAGCCTCTTTATCGGTTGTGATATGCTAACATATTTAATAGTTTTTAGAATGGTTCATGTCTTATATGCCAAGACAAGCTTTGTTTTTTATCTCTTACTGCCTTGCATCTTTCTCATAGTCTAAAGTGGTGTTATCAAAAAAGAAGTTATTTGCTTTCTTTTTATGAGCTTGAAGTATTCCATCTAAGATATGTTTGTTTTATGCATTCAATAAGAGCATGTACATAGTCTCTTACTGCTACTGCTTCCATCCTCTTTTATACTTGATAAAATATGAATTTGCTGAATTAATTAGGAATGTGAATCAATAGCTCCAGTAGTGTGGCTTATCATCATCATCTTCGGGCATAGAACATTACAAGATTTGTGGTCATATATTTTGAAATAGAGATGATTAATTAAAGAGCGCTAATGTGTGTATATACCATCTTTTCTGCTATATCTAATATTCAATAAACAGTAACCTTTAATTTCTATTGCTAAAGAGAAAAATTTATTGAGTGATGTAATTAACGCCACAGTAGACTCCGAAACGAAAGGTCTTGTTTCTGACCTCCAAACCTTGATCAGGCAGCCAAGTGTATCTGCACGACGAGTTGGCCTTTTGGAATGTGCCAATCTTGTTGCACACACTATGCTTAAATCAGGAATTAACTCTGAAGTATTATACCTTGATGATTTGAAAAATGATAAAAAAGATGTTCCGCCGATAGTTTATGGAGAAGTTAAATCAAAAGCAAATCCTAATGGAAGAACTATTTTATTTTACAATCACTATGATGTTCAACCGGAAGAACCTTTGGAGTTATGGAAAGCAGATCCATTTAGTGGTAAAGTTGAAGGTAACTATATCTTTGGACGTGGTTCTTCAGATGATAAGGGCGAACTAATTACTCGCATTAAGGCAGTAGAGTATTTTCTGAAAAAGACTGGCGACGTGCCATGTAATGTAAAATTTATTGTAGAAGGTGAGGAAGAAATTGGAAGTTTGCATGTTGAGAAGTACCTCACTAAGTATCGACATAAACTTACATGTGACGGAGTAATCTGGGAATTTGGTTATATTGATGAAAGAGATAGACCCATTATTAGTTTAGGAATGAAAGGATTGCTCTATGTTGAACTATTATCCAAAGGACCGTCTAGAGATGCTCATTCCAGTCTAGCAGTATTAATTGAAAACCCAGCATGGCATCTTGTAAGAGCTTTAAACACAATGAGAGACAACAATGGGAAAATATTGATAGGAGGTTGGTATAAAGATGTAAGGGAATTTACTCCTGAAGAACTTTCATTAATAGCTAATGAGCCATTTGATGAGGAGAAATTTAAAAAAGAGTATGGCATCGATAAGTTTGTCAATAATGCAACAGGAATAGAAGCTCGTAAGGCATTTGTTGGAATGTCAACATGCAACATCGCTGGTCTTTTATCAGGCTATACAGGTGAGGGTGCCAAAACTATCCTTCCTTCTGAGGCCAAGGTTAAAATTGATTTTAGACTTGTTCCTGATATGATTCCTGAAAAACAATTTGAACTAGTCAAGAATCATCTAAAGGAGAACGGATTTGAAGATGATATTGATATAAAGTTAATCCATGGTGAGGCAGCCGTGAGAATGCCTTCCAACCATTCTTTTGTAAAACAGGTAGAAGAATCAGCAAAGGAAACTTTTGGTTCGGCGATTATTAGTATATCATCCGCTGGAACCGGACCAATGCATTCCTTTGCCAAAGTACTTGGTGCACCTTGCGTTTCTATAGGTAGCACATATATATATGCAAAAATTCATTCGCCAAACGAATTTGCACGAATTGATCTACTAAATAAGACGACAAAGTGTATTGGCGCTATTTTAGAAAAGTTTGCTAGTTAACGTTGATAGTTAAAACCGCCTAGTATCGTTAGAGTAGTCTATTTGTCAAGAAGAAGTAAAGATAGCAGCGCACTTTGTAATAATAAGCAAATTACAAACCATATTACTCAAATAATTATTGTGGGCAACTCGTTATCTTAAATCGAGACAAGCATGCTAATGATATGATATTAGAAAGTTAACTTTCTATTACTTCTTTTATCATTATAATGTATAGTCATACTTATCAATTGTATTTACAATACTGGTTTACTTGTTTTGGTTATAGATTAAATGGTATTTATAAAATTACGATAAGATTGACCCTTAAGAGAATAGATCCAACCGTCGCTGTTAAGCGTTATTTTCTATGCTTGAATCAAACTTGACCCCAAGGTTTTGAAAAATAATTTTCTCTGAAGTTCGTGTAGGGTGGGCTATTATCTCCAGAGAAAGGTCATCTTCATTTATCATTTCTACATTTAGCTTCACAATGCTTTTTTTGTGTAAAAGTCGTCTGCTAGTTGGAGTTTGAATCCATTCTGTATATCTTTTATAGCGGATCATACTCGTCACGAGAATGGGAACATTCAGATATATGCCATGCTTTAACAATAACATAAGAAAAATTGAAAGTAGATGATTTATATTACTAAGTCCTCTACCTGAGTTAATATCAATTTTTTTGTAATACATATTATAAAAGTTGTTGACAGAATCGAAAATAACAATTGATGAATCATACATATCTTCAATGACTTCTTTTAAAATCGATTCGAATCTATCTTCTGTTGGAAGATAAATATTAATTGTTTTATTAATACATTTTGTATTTCTCAATAATGATATTAAGTCTGACTTCGCATATGCCGCAAACATAGTGTCAAGATCAATATATATTACTTTTTTTTGACACTGTGATGCTATCATAGAAGTAAAACAAAGCTTTGCATAGGGATCATTATATGTTAGGCTATTCAATCCCTTTGTGCTAAAGATATCGTTATAGGATGTATCCACTTCTATATTGGTTTAGATGGATGGAGGATATAATGGATTTTATGGTGATAATAGTATTGAGTTAGATCTGATTCGAAGAGACTTTCCACTTATAAGAAAGAAAGTTTACATGAATAATGGAGCCATTGCTCCTATTCCAATCTCTACAATCAAATCAATTACTGACTTTCTTTTAAAATGTTCTGAGGATGGACCTGATTCTAAAATAATATACGACTATATCGTTTCATTAATGAAAGAACTACGTACTAGAGTTTCTCATATGATAAATTGTGATCCTAACGAAATTGTATTTACTCAAAGCACCACAGAAGGTCTCAACTATGTCTGCAATGGTCTCGACTGGAAAAAAACTGATTCTATTATCGTTAGAGGTGGACCTCACGAACATTATGCTAATTATCTGCCATGGCTGCAATTATCAAAAAGAAAAGGTGTAAAAATAAACGAATTGGAGATTGATGAAAATGGATATTTTGATTTTACAAATCTGGAGAAGTTGGCAAAGAAGAAAAATACGAAACTAATTACATTGAGCCATGCACTATATAATTCTGGTGCAATAATGCCAGTTGAGGAGACTGGAAAAATTGCACGTGAAAATAATATCTTATATTGCATCGATGCTGCCCAAACAGTGGGCTCAATTGAAGTAGATGTAAAGAAAATTGGTTGCGACTTTATGGCATTTCCAGGATTTAAGTGGCTTTGTGGACCTGTTGGTATTGGAATATTTTATTGTAGTAAAAATGCTGGTGAAATTCTAATTCCTCAATCTATTGGTGGAGAATCGGCAATATTATCAGATCAGAAAGTTATTGCCTACGTTGAATCTCCCCAAAGATTTCAGACTGGATTTCGCAATTATCCTGGTGTTGCAGGATTGGAATCTTCACTACGATATATTTTACGTTTAGGTATAGCAAATATTCATAAGAAGAATATAAAAATTGCAAATATATTACGAAGCGAACTTTTAAAGATCAAGGGTATGAATATTTATGGACCAGAAGATGAAAAGGCGAGAACATCCATAATTCCCTTTTCCTCTTCTAATTTAGATGCTAAAACTCTAGTAGACAGACTGGAACAAAATGAAATTATGTTTGCTGAAAGAGATATTGGAGGTGGAAAAAAGGTAGTTAGAGCGTCACCACACTTTTTTAATAGCGAGGAAGATGTTGTAAGGGCAGTGAGTTATATTAAAAATATTTTGAAATGATTGTTATTATTGCTCTTGTTGTTGCTGTTTCTTCCCTTTATCTCCTTGGCCTTCGATCACAATCATGGTAAGAGTCGATCTAACTTTATCAATTCTTCTTACATGCCAAGTGATAGTTTCCCTCAGTTTATCCATTGTATCTGATGTAATCTTAAGAATGATGTCATAAACACCGTACACTCCACTTACTTCATTGACTTCAGGTAATTTTTTCAGTTCTTTTAAAATTTCTTCCTCAGAACCAAGGTCACAGTTTATTAGGACATATGCTGTAGGCATGGCAAGCAATATATGTTCTTTGCGAGTATTAAACTATTTTTTGTTTATAGATGATTGAACAAAACACAAGGAAATGAGTGGTTAGATTTCTAATATATTCTCCTAAACCAGCGATGCCTCTATTTTGTTGTTGTTGATTACTGCTACTTAGAAACTTCCAAATAACGATTGTATGCTTCTGAATTATTGTCAAACTCTTCATTTGATACATTTTTGCATCTTTATTGTTAGCAGTGTTTTACAATGGTTAATTTGCTTTTTTGATATCTATTAATAAGTGTTCACCGACACGCGGAGACCCTACATTCTCATAACGCCTCTTCGGCATTGTAATTTGAATAACCGTTTGGGGATATGATTTGATAACTGTCTGAGGTTGAGCTCTGAGAATAGCTTCTAAAATTGGTTTAATCTGCTGTTTTACTTCTTTATCAGTAACCGTCGAATCAATAGCATCTAATATCAATTGTTGTTGTGAAACAGTTTCTAGCTCAACATCTTCAACAAGAGCAAGAGTGACATTCATTCCAGTATCTGTTATTTGGTTAACTTTATAACGAATTAGTGATTCTTCCAAATCAATAATATATTTATAATTTTCAATATTTATAATATATCATGTTTATTTACTGTAGAAACTACTTTCTACCTATGACTATATAACGTTATTGAGTTAAATTTTCATTATGCTAATTTTATAAAGGTTTGAAAGAAGGAGAAAGTTGTTGCGTATACAATCAACAATATGGATAGATAATGGCATTTTTCTGCTACTTAGGTTCCTATGAAATATATTGAACCAAACTCTGTCCGATGAAGAGGATTTTTCAATCTAATATTATATTTATTGCAGCCTAGGATTTACATATCTATAGATACATTCGAAAATGGATAAAATAAGGAAAACATGAATTAGATATAATAATATTCTATCGACTATACTTAAGACCTTCGCATATATTAGTGATCCCCAGCTCATAAATCATATTTTTGGGTATATCCCATTTTTATGTGGTAGAACAAAATGTATTTTCACTATGACACATCTTGTTTAAATGACAACACGCCTTATTTTTATTGAAGAAAAATATTTAGAAAAATCATCTGCTGACGGTGATTTAGTTTCAAAACCAAATAGAGGCTAAACTTCTAAACAGAACATGGATCAGTTACATATAGGGTTAGGGTTTCAATGAGTTTCAATGTAATAGATTGCTTTTCTGACCCGTCCAATATTGTTCTAGATGTTTTCTTCATAGGATTCTAGGGCGGTTAATACCGAGTTTTCAGATAGTTTTGCCATATCCATGATAATATTATAAATAGATCTATACGAAGGTCCGCAAGTCTAGTCAAACAAACAGATCCTATCCAAATTTACCTGATATGTAGCGCTCTAAGTTCTTTTTGAGGGTTTTTAAATATCTGATTTGTTGGTCCGTATTCGATTAATTCACCAAGGTACATAAAGACAGCATAGTCTGATATTAGAGCTGCCTGCTGCATGTTATGTGTTACAATAATTATCGTAAGATTCTTTTTCAAATTGGAAACAAGTTCTTCTATTTAGAAGACGCAAACACTAATAGAGTATATGTGTACTGCTATATCGCAATACTATAAAAAATACTTTCTCCTTTTTTACGTCTGACGACAAGTCTTTTCTATCTAATCATATATAAGTGAACTATTCTAATGTTATAAACACATTGAAGTCAAATATTCTTAATACTTTTGCATTAGACCCGATCTAAATATTTTTAGAGATAGTCAAATTTATATAAATTTTTAGAATATTTAGAATATTCATACTATAATATCAAAAAATATATCCATTTTCATTTATTTGTAGATGCCATACTAAAAGTTACAAAATGCATGATAAAAAACTAACACGAAATCCAGATATTAGCGCCCGTAATAATAAATTTGAGCAGAGATAATGGCAGAAGATACATCTTCAACGTCTAGCAATACTATTCCTTTTCCAACCCTCACCATTTTATATTTACCAGCAGAGGCGGAAAGTATAGTCTATGAAGTAAGTCAGAAATATTGTAACATCACAGTAGAGGATTGTAAAGGATATTTTCATGGTGGAGTCCAAAAAGACTATAAGAAGATAACTATCTGGAGCCAGGGAATCGATAGCCTGTGGTTTAACGCGATTATTGCCAGGATTAAGGAACTTAGCAATGTAGAATTTGTGCCAATAGTGTCTGGAGGAATTATGTATTCCATCTAAGACTACAATTTTTAACAAAGAGACAGGAAGATAACTTTAGGCAGATCCCTTACTATATAAAGATCATGTACATATCAAGTATATATTTGTCTAAAAGATAGAGCATTACGAACTGAGAGAACAACATCTAAAACAAGATATAATATTTTTATGATACTTATCGATCAGTAGAAATATAATGCTCGGTCAATTTTTTTCCATAGCATTCTCCACAAAGATCACCAGAAATATTCCATTGAGACATTGCTTTATATCTGAAATTAAGGTTATTGCCACAAAGAGCACATTTTGAATTAGCGATCTTCATTCTTCGATATTCATGCAAAATATAACTAAAATAAAAAAGTTATGATAATTATAAGCTAATCTACATAAGCGTATGTGCTCATACAAGATGGATAGCAACCAAATCATCTCCTTTTTCCCAAATGATCAGATATTCTGTCTATTTGCATGCCAATGGAAAAATTTCGAGCCTTATAAGCAACTATATTTCTATACTATGATAATGCAAGATATCATAATGATCTACTTGTAATTTCTGGATGTTATATTATTACATCTATATTATCAAGGAATTAATATAGGTGATCAATAAACTATACATAGAAAGCCATTATGGGTCCAGCTGGAAAAACCGCGTTTGTAGCAATTCTTGCATTAGGTGCAATCACGGGTATCGTAATGTATTATTTATTTGAAGCATTTAGTATGCCAAAACCAGGCATAATAAATTCAGTAGATAGAAGTGAACTAACAGAAATACCAAGTAAGGAAGGCAGTAGTAATATAATGGATGAAGATACAGCAACAGAAACAACAACAGCTACTGAAGCTAGTGGCGGTGGTGCTGGTGGCGGTGCAAACGCAACAGCAGGTACTCCTGCTGCAACAACAACATCATCATCAACAGCTGCTGCTACTCTAACTATTCCTATGGGTGCATCTACTCCTGGTAATCCTGCATATGAGCCTGCTTCTCTAACAGTCAAGAAAGGC
>DASQRW010000114.1:0-18634 GCA_035642715.1 Nitrososphaeraceae archaeon
CCTATTAGGGTAAACTGTTTTCCCTTAAATATTTCAAGTATGGCGTTAGTTGGATTAGAAATGATCCCATGTGAAAATTTCAAAAATCCACCACCGATGGCCACTTTGGTTGAAAATATTCGACATCCAAAAAGTTTGAGATCCTGCAGTGCAGTTGCACAACCGACTAGATCGGCAAAGGTATCTATACTAGAAGATTCATGTAAGTGGACGTTGTTAGTGTCTTCGCCATGGATAATAGCTTCTGCTGATATCAGCGTTTGAAATGATTCCAGAGCGAACGTCTTGGCTCTCTGTTCTAATTTTAAATAATCACAACACATTGCAAGAGAACGAAACATTTTCATTCCGTTACGTTCAAAAATGCTATCTTTGAATTGAAAACGAAATTGTGTAGCAATGAAACCATGGGATTTTGTTTTGATAAATGCTGCATCTGTTATTTTAGATCCCTCCAGGAAATTTTGACACGCAACAATTGCACCAACAACTTTGCTTCTATCTGCTCCTGCATCGATCAAACATGACAATAACATATCACCTGATATACCAGCAGTTTGAGAATCAATTATTGCGATTTTTACCATCTGATAAAAATTGCTGCTAATTGTAAATATATATAATTTGTCTGACAAGATGAACGTCTTTTGTGGTCAAGTGATTCTGTTTGGTTTCAATAGTTTTGACTCGCTTTTTTTAATAGATTATTACTATCTTTGGTTAGAATTAGGAGTCAAGCGTGAATTAGATCCATGAATGTTTAGAATATTGTCATGGGTTTAGTTGATACGCTGTGATAAGGGGGATCTAAAGTTTTATATCACATTATATCTTATCTTAAAGAATCAATATACAAAAGCCGATATTTCAACAAATAGTTGTATGCTTATTAGAGATATTTTATAATAATATATTTATATATCGCTGATATGGATATTATCTACGCTATGTGCATCAAGGGCGATATAATGGCCATGATCGAAGGACATGAGAAGGCAAAGTATATAAAGCAAGGACCTTCGACTCGAAGGATCCTGGAGGAAAGCATTCTAAATAATTATTCTATAAGGCCCTATGTCAAGTACCTCCAATTTAAGCATCAGATGAAAAAGAAGAGGCTGCTGCTCAAGAATCCAGATCTAATCATTTCAAAAAATGGATAGTCTTTTAATTTTTAAGATCTGATCTAACAATTATATTGTTTACAAAATTCTATTATGATATAGATAAAGCAGTTCTAAATATACGATTTTATTTTTTTATTTGCATAATTGGTTGAAGTCTTCTTTGTCATGTACAAGACTAATATTTTTAGGAGTACCCTCAAGTACGATGTTTGAAGAATGTGTTAATGATTGTTTTATTCTTTTATCTATACCTTTACCACCATAAGAAAAGAATGACTAATCTACTGCAAGCTGTAAAAGCATAAGTATGTATTCTTTCGGCGTTATTTCCGTGCCATGATGCTCCTTATATTTTTTGCATTTGTCTAAAAGGTCTTTGTAATGATCCTCATCCAACACAAGATCAATTTTATACTGTTTTTCCCTTCTCATTTGTATTTGTCATAAGAACTAGTATAAATTAATCGTTGTTAAGTTGCTGATGAATTGAAGTTATCATAGAAATTGTCTCTAAGGAGATCTATGCCTTGGCAAGAGTAGACAACGTAAAAAAGCTTTCATATTCATACCGCATTTACTGTATCTACCGAGATTGGTACCATGCTACCAATAGAAGAAACAATAATCAACCATGCCATAAACTGCTCAAGCCTTCTTTGTGAGCAAATGTCTTTATACATATCTCTATTTTATCGACTTTCTACAGCTCCAATTCTTTCAATGAAAATTGGTCTCAATTCTTCTTTGAATAATTATCAGTTTTTACTTGCCTTTGCAATCTACGTACTTGGAAATATGACTACGTTATTTCAAGCAAAGCCTTGTGGTTTATAATTTAGATTCAATAACTTCTGTAGAAATTGCATTTAATAAATCCACGGACTTCTTCGATTATCATTTCTCCTCAGATATAATATTTAGTATTCCGCACATCTATTGATATTAGTTCTTATTATTCTTTTTCTTCCTGCACTTTCTTTTGTGATGGTTTTATTAAATTTGTATTTTACAGAAATGGCAAAGAAACTTTGTTTTCTAAGGATGAATCTTTCGACATCAATGTATTTCGTAAACAATAACGCCGTGTCAAATTAAAACCGATTACTAAATCTTATAATATCTTTATTGTACCATAGTAACGGTAGCTTTACGATAGAATAACCTTGAAATAAATGTCTAATATATGATTTGTTTGCCGTTTGTCTACTAGCGGTAAGTTATGATAATATTTGTATGTCATTTTATATTGCTGTGTTTTCCTAAGGCAACCTCTTTATCCTGGAACATTTATTGTCAGAATTGATATTCTGACCATTATTATTATTACTGACAAGTTGGATTATTTTTACACTTATAAATGATCTAATTTTTGTTATCTTTAAATGACTATAACTATTATAGGCTCAGGAAAGGTTGGTGCTTCGGCTGCCTTAAATTGCGGTTTGAGAGAATTGGATGACTTGCTACTATTAGATATTATTCATGGCCTACCTCAAGGAGAAGCCATGGATATCAACCATCAGCTATCAGAAATAGGATCGGATTGTATAGCAAGAGGATCAAACAATTATGAAGATATGAGAGATTCCAAATTCATTGTATTGGTTGCTGGAGTTGGAAGAAAGCCCGGAATGACTAGAATGGACTTGCTCAAAACTAACGCTGGCATAGTAAAAGATATTGCTCCGAAAATTGCCAAGTATGCCAATGATGCTACATTAATTGTCGTCACGAATCCCCTGGATCCAATGACCTACCTTGCATTGAAAAAAACAGGAATAAAGAAAAACAAGGTTATGGGAATGGGAGGAATGTTAGATCTATCAAGATTTAAAAGTTTTATTCAAGACGCTACAGAGGTATCAAGAGGTTCAATTCAAGCAATGGTGATAAGCGAGCATGGAGAGAATATGCTTCCGTTGACACGCTTTGCATCTATAGGCGGCATTCCTCTAAATGAGTTCGTTCCAAAGGAAAAAACAATTGAGATTTTTGAGCAAACAAAGAAAGTCGCTGCAGAAGTAATTGCACTTAAAGGTGCTACGGTATATGCACCAGGCAACGCTGTTGCAACAATGATTGAATCCGTAATCAAAAACAAAAGGTCTGTTATTCCTGTATCAACGCTACTAGAGGGTGAGTATGGATATGATGATGTATGTATAGGAGTACCGGCTATAGTTGGCACAGAAGGTGTAAAGAAAATAATCGAACTCAAATTGGATAGTTTTGAGCAGGATATTTTTAATAAAGGCGTTAATAGTGTCAGCGAAGCTATTAAGGCTCTTCAGTTGTAATCTTTTATCTGTATGTCTTGTTGAGAGCAGTTCCTAAGAATGGTATTAGAAAGAGATGAATACATATAATGATACAGTTCTTGGGTATTCAGGGGTATATGATGTATTTTATCGAATTGGCGATCAGCTTTCAAATATTAAATATCAAGAACACCCCCTTACCTTCTCTCACTACCTCGATAATTTCACGGAAATGGTTGGTACGTATAAATTTCCTCCTACAGCCAGTCCACCAGTAGGTGTGAATTGAGTCTGAATGTTTTAACGCTGAAGAAATCTCAGTCTTATCTTGTCTTCCCCCAGATGCAAGCTTTGATCCACAGGCAGGTCGAGCCATATCTGTTTTTCTAAATACACAGCCTTGTATTGCGTGCATAGGATAATAAAGTCCCGTGCATGTGCTCTTATTTACTCACGAAAATAGACAAAAAATGAAATACTACAATAAGTACAACACACTCATAAGTTAAGACAGTCGAGACGTACTTAGACAAAACAGTAATAACAATTAGGTAATGTCTACCAACTAAACAATAGAATGGGTATTGGAAGAACAGATACAAAAGATCCTTTCCATTGATAGACTTGAAGTTATTATACAATTAACTATCAAAGACTTGGAGAGAAGAAAGGATACGGCCATGCACAGAGAAGAAACAGATAATCTATGGACAAAGATTGAAAGTCTGCAACGGGTTTTGCATGCTATACATGCTATAAGAGATAGAAATATAGTATTGGTTTAATCAAGATGGAAAAGTTAGCTCCCATCATCATCAATCACGATACTAGCAAATCATCTGAAGAGTCATATTTACAAGATTAATCTGTAATGGTAATAGCTTGTTTATAACCTCTCTTATTCTTCTGATTTATAGCAAGCAAAATGTCAAGTCTTCAAGTTTGATTCTGTCTTTCATACTCATAAAAAATTCTAAAATCTTATCTTTGTATTGCTTGTATTCTTCCTTAAGTCCTTGTTCTAATATTTTCTCTAAAGTTTCCTTATCTGTTAATACATGATAAACATCTTCAGCACTTATGCAAAAAACAGAATCTTCCTCTCTTGCTTGAGCCAAGGCTAATTCTACTGCAAAAGCAAGTTCTGATAAATAAAAGAGGTCATCGACATCAGGCTTTTTGCTAATGCCGTCTCCCTTTATATGTTCATCATCAACAACAATCTTCCTATCATATGGACATGCAAATCTATTGAGGACTTTAAACGGATAGACTGAAACACCGTCGGTATCTAAAGCCCTTGATATTACTTTGTTATTCTTGATTATCTGAGCTTAACCATTTGTATAGATATATCTTTATTAGTTATAAATTGAATATTTTGAAGACGAAATCCTCCTCCAATCAACTATCTGCTAAGAGGAAAGGAACTAGTCTAAAACATTAATCTCGCTACAACATCACATTTATCAACTATTTGTTGAATGGCTGTTCCCATAATTTGAAACCTTTTCCTTTAGCAAGTAATAATGTTTTTCATTTACCTTTTCCTTCGAATATGCATCTTCAATATCAGAATGTATTTTATTCAATAGTTTCATTTTATCTTCATTGTTAGTTAAGGTATTCAATAAATCAATTTCTTTCTTAAATACTTCTTGATATAACATTGAGATATTATTATTGACCAAATTTGTATTTCATAAATCAATGTATTAATTGTTTGATGAAACTATGAAAGAAAAAAACTAAATATGCAGATAGTAAAATTAACTATCAGCTACAAACTCTGGTAATCGCTTCAAATCTGAGAAAGAAACCCATGTTTAATGGGTCACATTATCAACAAGGTCAAAAGAGAGGTACAAATTATAATCAGTTTATTGTCAATGAAAAGTATACATTTTTGCAGTTATAACATTAGTTGTTCCTGAAGAGCGGTAACAACTGCTATTATTTGGTAATACATTCTATTACTTAAATTCTAAATTATTAACCTTATCAACAAGAAATTGACTTTCATTTTTATGAATCATTGGGATTATCTTTTCCATTATAATTTGATGGAAATTGTTGGTTTCAACATCAAATGTAAATATTATTATATAACAAAGATGATTGTCCTTGTCAGTAATAGGAATAGTTGCTCGAAGCAGTTTATCGTAATGAGAGCAAGTATAATCAATTTTACCTAAAAGAGGTTGCCACCTAATTCTCGTATATTGACGCGTTGCAGCCGTGATTGCATATTGTGCTGTTTCTTCTTCATTTAACAAGGGCTTCAAACCTTTACGTTCTGATGTAGCTAATAATGTTCCATGTCCATCAGCAATACCAATAAACCTAATTGACGAATCTACTGCGATCACCTTATCGCAAAACTCTTGGAAGAATTGTTCCATTTCTCATCACTTGGAATTAAAATCATGTTTATATATTTTTGATTACTTGCTGCTACAATATCATGCATGAAAATGCAACTTTTAATGTATATGTAGTTTGTCGATTAATTTTCTATTATGCCAGAAAAATATGACGATAAAAATAAGAGAAAAAGGGTTCTTGTAATAACAGGTTCTGGTAAAGGTATTGGCAGAACAGTCGCAACAGAATTTGCTAAAGCAGGATATTATGTAATGATAAATGATTTGGAGCAAGAAGAAGAGTTAAAACATACTGTAAAAGAAATCTCGAAAATAATTGATGATAACAATAATAATAATAGTAAAGTTGCATATGTTGTTGGAGATGTTTCAGAAGAGCAAACTGCCGTAGCTTTAATAGAAGAGACAGTAAGAAGATTTGGGAGAATTGATGTATTGATAAATAATGCAGCAATATCTGAAAAAGCGTCTACTACAAAGAAGAAGACGACATATGGTGAAACACTTAATACTACATCTAATTCTTTAGATAAGCAAGCCTCTCCTTATTTTACTTTAGAAGAATATGAGATTGCAGACTTGTACTTGAAGGGAGCATATCATTGTATCAGAGAAGCAGCTAAGCAAATGGTAATAACTGCATATGAAGAAGAAGAAAAACAGAATATAAAAACAACAAGGATTGCTGCTGGTGGTGGAGGGGCTTATTCAATTATCAATATATCGTCTCCTTACAAGTCAATCCCCAAGGTCGATACAGACGCCTATACCTATTCAATGTCTGGAGTAGACCCTTTTACATCATCTAGAGTAGGAATAAAAGCTCTAACTAAAACTGTTGCATTGCAACTAGCAGATAGTGGAATACGAGTCAATGCTATAGCTCCGGGTATAATAGCTACTATAGACACAATAAATAAACAGATCCTTGAAGATGGAGAAGAAGAAGGAGAAAAAAGAAAGGAGAAGGAAAAAGATATTCCTTTTCATAGAATCGGAACGCCTGAAGAAATAGCAAAGATTGCTCTATTCCTAGCATCAGATGATGCAAGCTATATTACAGGAAGTTTGATTTATGCTGACGGTGGTCTTTCTTTACTTCGTTCCAATTACTTTCTCGAAAAAGATATAGAACAAGATTAATTGTAAAGTTATTCTTCAGAATAATAAGTTAAAACTATGGACTAGGTCTAAAATCAACAAGGTCAAGTCTCATAGAACAAAAGAAAATACCAAGTTGACTCCTTCATCCTCCATTATTGTGCGACCTGATCTGAATCCAATTGCTTGTAATTCATTTCTATTTCAGTAGCATTTTCATTAATAGAAATTCTTGGACGTGCAATCCAATGTATCAAGAATGTTGATCCTATACTGGAACCAAATCCTAGGATGCCACTGACAATTATACCTAGAATCGTGTCACCAATCATAAGATAGTATGTCAAGCGTTGCCAAATGTGTGTTTAACTGTATATATCGTAATTGTCCATAGATAGAACAAATACTGCATTAGAATCACACAGAAGAAACTAGAAATGCACAAGATCCAGAACAGAGCGGATACAACAGACAGAGTATGGACTGAGATTGAAACATTGCAACGGATCGTGAGACAGAGTCTTTCTATCTGAAGACGAATGGCGGGCTAGGATGAAGGTAAGAAAGGGTGGTACTGCTACTAGCAGGCTAGAACAAGGATATAGATATGATGAATCTATTGTATATGGTAGTATACACGTCCCGCTGCTATCTATACTTGCTAATATAGACTTCATATCTATAATTCATCTTTTATTATATGGCAGTTATGATTCTCTTATTTTTCTAAACTTTATGATGTTTCTCCATTCTATAGTATTCCAGAGCTTGTCAATCGAACTTTCATCTAACATTAGAGAACTATGATGATCATCCTTGTTAGCGCTCATTCTAAATCAAATATATTGTCTTCAAAATCGAAATCCTCCTCATTATCCTCGTCGACATCTTCTTCAATATCCCAATAAATAGTGGTGTCATCATCGTCTTCTGGTTCCGGCTCAAGTTCTGGTTCCGGCTCAGGTTCTGTTTGAGGTTCTTCCTCATTATCCTCGTCGTTCTCTTCTTCTTGCTTCTGAGTAGATGGTAATAAAGGAAGTGGTGTTGGAACAGAAGGAATGGCTTTTGGAGATGTTATTATTGATGGAGCTGTACCATTATTCTGTTCTTCTTCTGCTGCGGATATGACCATTGCAGAAGATTCTGTTATCCCTATAACATTTACACTATAACTTTCTGTTAGATTAGCAGCAGCAGGATTATTATCATTGGCATTATTATCTAAGCAAGATATTTGTGCAGTCAGTTGGTTTGTTTTGTTTGTAATTGCATGATATGCAGATGTATATGTAAAAGCCCATGTAGAATAATCATTTACTCCACCTGGGCCTAATGCTTTTGTATTCTGAAATGGCTTTTGCCCATCCCAACCAGCATAAACTGTACAATCAGTAGCGACATTATCTGAAGAAAGCCCAGCAATTGTGAGATTTCCAATTAAAACTTCTTGTCCAGGTTTATGAGATGTGATGTTCACTTTAACTCTGTCAAGATTGGAATCATTGGCAACTAGAGGTATTGGAGGGGAAGTTTGAGAAGAAATATTGTTTGCTGTTACTCCTTCTTCCACAACTGTTGTTGGTCTATTATTTAAAGTAATATCAGTAGTAGTATTACTCCTCTTCTTTAAAGAAGCGATCTCATTTGAAAGAGCAGTAGTATTGTTACTTTCTATAGCAGATGGCCCTTGTTGTACATCTTCTATAGATGTTGTATCAGCCATATTATTCGTAGTTGCTATTCCAATTACATTTACACTATAAAATTTTGTTAAATTAGCAGTACCGCCATTACTATCATCAATACACGATAATTTTGAAGTTAGATTGTTTGTTCCATTTGTAATAAGATGGTAATTGTTAGTATATGTAAAAGTCCATCTAGAATAATCATTTACTCCACCTGGACCAGTGGCTACAGCAGTTTGAAATGGTTTTAAGTTATTCCAATCAGTATATACTGTACAGTCGGTGGTAGCATTATCTGTAGATATTCCTGATATTGTAAGCTCGCCTGCTGGTACTTGTTGACCTGTGCTCGGCGATGTAATCTTTATACCTATTATTGGCTGCTGTTGTTGTTGTAGCTGCGCTTGTGCTTGTAAAGCATTATAATAATCTGTAAAAGCAGAATAAAGGATGAGTGGTACTCCAAGAGTAAATAACACTACAAGTCCTTTTGTTAACTTGAACTGGCTAATTCTTTTCATACCTTATGAGAGCTATCGATGACAATATCACTGATATAATAATAAGAGTCATGTGTAGAATGACACTGAATGTCTCCTCTTGAAAGATCTCTTCTTACTTTGTGGTTATATCTATCCATTTTATAGCCTTGATTTTCAACTAGGTAAGCCATATATAGAACAGATCTAATAGCGGAGTAATCTGGGACTAACTCCATCCAATCTTTGTGTTATCCTACTTCTGATTATTATTATTGTAAAACTACTTTTCGTCTAATTCCCTCTTCTGCTTTATCTTGTCACGTCTAACGATTTCCTTGTCAATCTCTTCGTGTTTAATTTTCTCTCCTCTGCGCCCGGGTGTTTTCATCTCCTGCTGATTCACTTTCCTTCTTTCATCTACTAACTCGTCATACCCACGATAGCTATCCGAGTTTTGTTGCTTTTTCTTTTCCAACTCTTGGGCATATCTTTTCCTAAAAAAACCCTCTTCCTCAGTATCATCAGACATAATATTAACTTGATATAATAGTATTAGAGTTATTAATAATTGTATTCAGATTAATCTTCTTTTCATCCCATCTAGCTGATAGATGTTCTAATAAGAATAAAATTAGGATGTAGATTTTTCCATCTGATTCATACGAATTTGATATTTATTCACTTTCTGTTCACATTACAGAATTTTGTAATTTGATTACTGTATCATAACTCGGGTAAGGTACTCGGAATACTCATTCATTACTAGATTTTTACAGGGTCGTGAAACCAATTACAACGATGAAGACGAAGAGAAATAAAAAAGAGAGGAGATGATAGATAACAAAAAACCAAACTTTTAAAAAAGTCTGAACTATCTTTTTGGTTTATGTGCTTTAATTGAAGGTATCTGACTACAATCAATCTAATTTTTTAAATGATATTGCTTTGAATCGAAATTATATTTATAATTTTTTATTAACTAAGAAGAGACAACTTATTAGTGAAAGAAGTTGTTGGTATGACTGAAATATCAAAAGTAATGTTTGAGGGCACATACATTAGTCTCAACAATATTATCAAATCTTACCAGTAGAGGCACAGTAAATAGCATATTGAAAGCTATAAATTGTTAGTAACTTTATAGACATTGGGTACACCTCTGCTGATCTCTTCACTAATATTTGGCATTATATGAGTAGAAGTAATGGCTAAAGAGTCTCATTTGCTCTTCTGGGTTGAGCAGATGTCATTGAACTAAATCATGACGAGTATTATAATGACTGATGAACACATAGGGCATGTAGTGATTTACTGTTACTAATTTTTAGCAGATGAAAGAAGTTGTATGGATACATGCACATCTGATTTTAACTGTTGTCATTATTCTTTAGACTAATATTGTTTTATATGTATTGTTTTGTCAATATATATCTTCTATATTTTATTCTATTGTAGTTTATACAATTTATAGAATGGAATCAGACACTTCATTAGTATCAATGACTATATATTTCTGTTGAAAGCGTATGGATAATCATGAAATTTAAATATAGTCGAATACTGCAATGGACAGGACGGAGATTCTGGGAATCTAGGCAGTTTTATTCAGCATATATAGCATTATTTGTAGCTATAACAAATTGGATTACAATTCAGTATAAACTACTTTTAGAAAATGTCCCTGTTCTAAATGTCCTTTTCTCGAACATTTGGGTTTTTATGATTGTGGCTACAATTGTTTTTACTATAATTAGCATACTTGGTGGTCATTATATACATAGAAAAAGACAATTCAGGTTAGAACAGGCATTGTCTGTAGAAGAAAATCCTTATCTTTACAAAGCAGCACCAGGAAAAGAAAGGGACTTGGCTATACCAATGGGAATATTGCGATTAGATGCATTAGAAGAATTATTACGTTCAAATAATGCATTAACAGAAGAGAAAAAAAAGCAATTCGAGACATATAGGCAAGGTCTTATGAAATTAAAAGACGGTCAATCATTAAGACGTATGTCTAAGTAAAAGCCCTTACTAAGATATATTTTAAAGATAGTGATGCCAAAACATAATGTCATGCATATAGAATTAGAGCTGTTTAAATGATGCATACATATGTTAGCCAAAAATCCTTCCATATGCTACTTTGATTTGATTACTGCCAAAGACATTTTCTTCAATATACCATAATCATAAGTATAAACAAAATAATTAATATGCATAAATTGCCTAGAAAGGCTCGTTTATGGTTTTTTTACTGTCTGCACGAGCTCTTAACTTTAAAGAACTTTAATTATATATCGTCTTTTTTTAGAACACAACGATATCTATATTGTAGTTAAATGACACAGTATATATATGATGAAGTTGAGGCTTAAAATTAATATATAATAGAAAAAATATAATTAGTAGGCTTCTCTAATAAGGCCATTATATAGATCTCGACTTATTATATTCATAATACATACGAGTTACATGTCACATAGTAATCTTATCATTTATTGTTCATTTTGTAAAGGATAGATGCTACACTTGACTCATAAAATAAGATGATGATGTTAAGAGGTAATCAATTGCAATTCTTATATTTGCATATGAACATTCTCATCTCAAAAGTTATTGATCTTATAAAGTGTCAATTTGATAAAACTTGTTTTGAAAAAGCTAGTATGTCTCTGCCATTTATATTATAATGAATTAATTGTATATATCTCCTTACTTATGGAAGTATAACTGCAAAAATGATTTGATTCTTTTTAAAATATTTTAGATATTTGGTTTTAGACGAAGCAGGTAATATGCTAATGAATGTAAAACACATCGCTGAAGATTCATGAGAACCACCAAACAGTAAATGATACTGACAACCCTCAATAATTTTTATCCCTATCTAATAAATGAAATTATAAGACCAAGAATAAAGCCATATACTATATGCCCACCAAGGCTTGCGAGTGCAGGCCGGTGACCTAAAGGGTGATTCCAAGGTGAAAATCCAGTTATTGGTTTGTGGATTGGTATCAACGTGAGGATCCATAGAATAAAACCATAAACTATTCCTAGTAAAGGTAGTGATATAACAATGGCAGAAAAATCAAAGAGCGATATAACAAATGGAAATGCTATTCCTCCCAAAATGCCATTTAGGAAGTGAAGAAAAAATATTTCTCTAAAGTGAATCTTTTTATTATCAGAAAGACGAAATACATAAGTAATTATGGCCTGTTTCTCATGCCATTCGATGACACCATGAAGACCCCACTTTTTCCATGACGGAATTTCAGTTAATGTCATCATCGCAGTTGATACTATGCCGGCAAACAAACTAATAAAGACACAGTACAACAACTATACCAACTAATTATCATCTTTTTCAAGTATAAAAATGAACATTATTTATTATCAAAATTTTGCCTCTGTTCTAATTTCATCTGCTCTAATGATTTCAGGTATCTTTTTATATTCTTCAATTCGTATATCTGCATTGCTTGCTGTATAAATATCCTAGTAGACTTTAAATCATAAAAAAATTTCTATAATAATTCTGTGAGTACAGTCACATCACTTGTGATTGGGGATTGGTCAGTATTCTATATAAAAGCTCTGATGTATTAGGGTAAGATTTTAATGATATGTTAATTCAACTATCAAGCCTCTGTTCCAGCCATATTTTGTACTCATCAACTTTGAAACTTCAGCAGTTAATTCAGGCTCCTTATCTTGTTCAACTATTCGGGCAGTGCCTGTAAATATTGTATCGTTTATAGTAAACGAAACTCTTGGATTGTGTATGATATTTTGGACCCAATGTGTTTTCTTCTGGAGTTCTGACATTATATAGTATCTTTCTTTATGCTCTACAAACCAAATCTCTATTTTATGCTTTTTTCTTGATTTCCATCCTATAGTAGTCAAATACAGAAACTGTGATGAGTTCATCAATAAAGCTCCTATGTTATAATGTCCATATTTTCCCTTATGGACATTATGAATAAGAGATTCCCAAAAATTAGAATACATTGTATTTTATACATTTTGGGTACTGCAACTCTTATCTAATGTATAGTGCATCCTACCACAATGGTAGCAAAGATCGTCGTTTCATAATATTAGAATATACAGTAACAACAGCCTTATTTTGTTTTTAGATTGTATTAGCAAGAGACCATAAAAATAAATCTTGATATTTCAATTCTTGAGGAATTACATCTTCTCCTCTCTTTACAATATATGTCTTGAAATTAGATTAGACTATTTAGAATGTATCCTCTACACCCTTTACAATTGGTTATCTTCCAAAGATATTGGAAAATCAAAGGAAAAATCAAAGAAACATTTTATATGGGGACAATGAACAGAAAACAAAATACCTTGAAAGATTAAATGTCCAATAATTATATCAAGTATGTTCGTATATTGTCCTAAGGCCGGGTAATTTTCAGTGAAAAGAATCTGAAATTAAAGAAATTGTTGATCGAGAAACTCAAGCATGGAATCAACAAGATATTAACAAACTAATGAGTATATTTCATCCAGACATGGTTTGGCGCTGGCCAGGAACACCACAATCTCACGTCCAATAGATTGGATATTTGAACCCGGTCGTTTGAATTATGATAGATGGAAAAAGGATCGTTAGTACTCTTATTTCACATAGATTGGTTGACAATAACCCTAACAGAAGAAAAATAATTCTCTCAAAAGGAGGAGATGGAGGCTTTGCAGTTGTCTATGTGGACAACTACAGAAGAGGATCTTAGATGGAAAGGATTTCCATTGGCATGGACGTATGTGTAAGATATATACAAAAATGACCAACGGTGGATGCAAAATGATAAGCCATTAGACTTATTGGACGATTCTGGAAAGTGCATGAGAAAGGTAAAACTGTTCTAGCCTCAAGTCTTGATGGTTATATTGCTAGAGAAGAGGGCAGTGTGGATTGGTTATCTAATGATGATGATTATGGTTACTGACATTTCTATGATTCGATAGATACCGTGTTTCTGTGTAGAAGGACTTATGGTCAAACGAAGGAATTTAGCATTGAATATCCCCATACGGATAAAGAGGTTACGTACTTCGCAAAAATCTCATTACAGGAGAGAAAAAGAATGCAAAAATAGAATTTGTCGCTAATGTAAGGGGATCTGTAAAACTGTTAGTTCAATCCCTGGGTAAAGACATTTACCATGTGGGAGGTTCAGATATATCCCAATATTACTTAATGCAGGTCTAATACACAAATCATTTTATCTATTCATCCTATAGTTCTTGCTAGAGGTATTCCTCTTTTTAAAAACCCTACATAGGCAAGTCATGTAAAGCTTCTAAAATCTATTCCTTACGTTAATGGATTGATGCAACTACATTATGAATTATTAAATGAAAAATATATTTACAGCTGAGTATAATAGGAAGATATCTTAATTAAAGGTAGAGTTATTACCTCTGATACCTCCAATAGCAGAAGATCGAATTGAGCCTCTTTTGGCAAAATAAGCAGAAGCGAAGATGATAGAGATAGTGAAGATATTTTCACACAACTTGCCAGGGTCTTTTCATAATTTTACTTCAGTGATGATGTAATTTTATTTCAAATAGCCATATAGATACACTGAACACTCACTCAAAAATAATTATGATCTAGGATGAAAAAATAATCAAGATATCTAAAACAGCTCGAAAGCTAGAACATTGATCTTTTACTATAAAAATAATGGGTTACAGAAGACACGCTATAATTTGCTACATTTTATAGATATCCACTTACCCTTTCATTTTTTGAAAGCTTTACCTTCTTATCTATATACACATTTTTATCTCTATACGATGTGCTTTCTAAATTGCATAATCTTATATAATAGGTTAATCCAGCCAATAATTCAAATATGGCGGTCAACTAAAAGTTCTCTATGAGTAAAATATCAATCAACAGAAAGTTTCTTATTACTATAGTATTAGTAATAGTTTTTTTTACATTTACATTACTTATAAAATATGACACTAATAACTATCATGTAAAACAAACAGCAGAAGCACAAAATCAGCCGACATTTGATAGTACTTCCAATGATCCTAAAATAAACTCGTTAACATTGCCGGATTTATTTTCAAAAGTAGAAAGGTCAGTAGTTCAAGTTACTGGTGTTGATACCACAACTCCACTGGGTGCTAGACTAGGCTCAGGTTTTGTCTATGATAATGACGGCCATATAATTACCAACTATCATGTTGCTGCTGGTAGCAGAGGAGAAAGTCTTCAAATCACTTTTCTAGATGGAACTATATATCAAGCCAAAGTAGTGGGCGGCGACCCGTTCTCTGACCTTTCCGTACTACAGACTGGGGAAAATGTCCCTTCAGACAAACTTATTCCATTACCCATTGGGAATTCTACAACCCTTAGAGTAGGTGAAAGAGTAGTAGCAATTGGTAATCCTTTTGGCCTTTCTGGATCCATGACAGAGGGAATAGTTAGCGGTCTTGGCAGATTGCTACCTTCATCAGAACAAAGCCAGACAATACCAGAGCCTCCATCAGGAGATAATTTATTAATACCACCATCGCCAACAGATATTCCAACTACCTTTTCTATCCCTGACATAATTCAGACAGATGCGGCCATCAATCCAGGAAATTCAGGCGGACCCTTACTGAATACGAGAGGAGAAGTGATAGGAATAAACACAGCAATTTTTTCTAATACTGGCGTATACTCTGGCGTAGGATTTGCAGTCTCGTCTAATACAATAAAAAAAGTGGTACCATCTATAATTTCAGCAGGTTCCTATCAACATCCATACTTAGGAGTTTTAGGTACTGATGTTACGCCTGAAATAGCAGGAGGTTTGGGATTGCAAGAAGCGAGAGGATTTTTGGTAACTGGTATTACTCCAGGAAGTCCTGCTGATAAAGCTGGGATACGCGGAGGTAGTTCACTAACTGACATTAACCAAGGAGATATACAACAACTAGAAGGAGACATAATATTGCAAATAGATGATAAAAAAATCAGAAAGATTGACGATATACTCACTTATTTAGAAAGAGAAAAAGAAGTAGGCGATATTGTACAACTGACAATACTTAGAGATGGACAAACAGAGAAGGTACCTGTTACGCTTGGTGCAAGACCAACCTCAGAAGAGTTTGCAAATATTCAAACGCCTCAAGGATCAGAAAATGAACCTCCGAGAGGAATACCAGAAGAATTGCCGTATAATGGACTTTATAATGAATGCTTAAAACTAGCAGGAAATAATATATGTGACTTTCTGTTTCGACGATAATAGGAGGGCAAGATATATTTAAGAATAAAGCCAGATGATACCACTGTGTCACTTTATTATCAGAAGGTTGTGATTTGTCAATTACCATTTTAATTGCTAAACGTAGTCACTTGAGATTGTTCAAGTAACATACAATTAATTTCAAATTCTTCAAATATCTTCTATGCCCCGGCATTATAATACATATATACATTTCGAAGAAAAGTTTGAAGTATCTCATTATTCGTCATTATTATGATAGATTGAACGTAGTGTATTTGTATGGGATTATCTTGAGCAACAAGATGACTATATGAAAAGATCAAACAATTGGAGCAAGAACAAGAATAAAGAATATGTAAGAATAACCATGTTTGCCTCACAATGATGTTATGAACTTTCTATAATTTTCCGCCTATTGCTTATGATTATTCTCATTCTATGACATCAGTACCTACTCATAATTATTGTCTTCTATGTTATGAAAACCATTGTTTCTATTCATAGCGACAATAAGGGTGATGAGTTAGTTGTCTTCATCTTATTGTTATAAATTAATTTCCATTTTCTAATCCTAAATCTTTGGTTTTGAGTTCGTTCAATAATTATTGTTTAATAAAAAGTAAACTATTCTTCTCTATAGAAACAGTGTCTTGGCAGACATATCTTTTTAGATGTTATCTTAGGACAAGATTTGATAAAAAAGATTCATTCTCACTATTAATCTAACTTTTATGTATTAAAGGATAATAAATAACTAATTCAATAATATGTAATTTTTCTTTGTTTCCTTCCTCTTCACTTTGAATTGTAGAAGAAGATGTTTGATTACTGATAGTATTATTCTCAATCAATTCTTCTGATGCATTTTTGATAATATTTATAATATATTGTTCAACTTTCTGAGTTACATTTTTTATTTCAGGATTACTGTTAATTATTTTCTCTCCGCCTTTGAACACTCCTCCAACAAATGTTTGCCATCCTAAACCTATAATGGATAAGATCAATACAGCTATTATTATCCATGTAAAGAGACCCATAACTAACTAATAGTTCTTAATGTTGTTATCAGTTTCTCATCCTAAGAACTTGTTAAAGGAAATTCTGTTAATCTGCTGATGAAATCCCATAAAATACTATTCCGGAGAACCTATTTTTCTTCCAGATAATAAATGACTTCTATATTATATACTTATAATAGCATCTCACCTTTTGCTGTACATCAGAACACAGCCTCAAGTTTAGGATATGCGAATAAAGTTTGATTTTTATAATGGTTTTTGTAATATTCTATTCCTCATTTTTAGTATTTGCGATAAGATAAATCTTTCTTTCATTAAATTATTTAAGTGATTTATTTAACTTCTTACATCTTTCCTATAGATTGCTAACTTTAGAATAAAGTACATCTACATAATGGTCATTATCATTTGATATCATTTGTCCTCTTCTTTGAATAGTCACTTATGTTTGGCATTCTTGTTGTTGTTGTCGTTGTTGTTTGTATGTTATATCTCTAAAGCTCGATTCAACCACTCCTAAATAATTGACGTATAAGATGATAAATCCATTAGTTTGATAATGGCAAGGAGATAGCTTTAATGAGCTTCTAAATTGTGATTTCAAATAAATCAAAAGAGTGTTGATTAACAGAAGCAAATTGATTTTTGTACAAAGTCTCTTTAAATTAGTGATAAGTTGGTAATCATCAATACAAAATAATAATAATATAATATTTTGTAAAGTTTAGATTATCCCTTAGAGGGGAAGTTGATAAAGGATAAGTGCTAACCTACTCCGAGGGCTCATAGTTCAGCTTGGATAGAATGGCTGCCTGCGGAGCAGCTGGTCGAGGGTTCGAGTCCCTCTGGGCCCGTATTAATTTTAATCCGAGTCCCAAAATGTTTAATATAAACCATTGTATTATCTCTAACGAAGTTTTGTGACAAGGAAAGCCGTTGACAGATCCATTCTTCATGGAGAATGTATAGAATTATTCAGAGCCGCTATCAAAAGTCCTTATACTCGTGATCCTTATGAAAGACGACTAATTAATTTCTTGAAAATGATTAACTTGCCACCCGAAACTTTTATTGATCTAGCAAAGAGAGATTCTTCTGCTACTGAAAGAAAGATAATATCATTTATTTCTATTGAAAATTCAAGGGCTAAAAGAGGAGAGATAACCTCAGGCACAGTAAGCAATTCCTTAAAAGCAATCAGACTTCTTTTAGAGATGAATGATGTTTCTCTTAACTGGAAAAAGATTAGACGAGTCCTTCCGCAAGCAAGAAGGTATGCACTAGACAGGATTCCTACT
>DASQRW010000115.1:0-27453 GCA_035642715.1 Nitrososphaeraceae archaeon
GGCAAACCATTTGAAGGAGCATGTTTACCAAAAGATACTGAAGCACTAGCTGGTTTTATTAGAAATTTGCAATTAAATCCAGATTTGCTTCAGGTAGCCCTTGACATTAACCGAAAGATGGAGGAACTAACATCCTCAAAACCGCCTTTCCAACGAAAATAAGAGCTGCCATCCTTTAGGTGCTCAATTTTTTTACTTTTGCTAACCGATATTATGTTTTGGGGGTCTTATTTATGCGCTTACGTTTTTTAAAAATAACAAATAAGATTGCTAGCCCTATGACGATAATCGCAAGGAACAATATTGCTGCTAAGGCTGGTTTATTGTTGGCTTCAGCTTCAAATTGCTTTAGAGTATAGTATCCATCATAAAGGAACGTGATGTAACCTGATGAATTAGAAGTATAGGCATTCCAAAACGAACCATTTACGTTGATAGAAATTTGTGTGTTCGGCTCAAATCCACCGATCATATACTTTGTTGTGATAGGTAAAGCAGGCGGAGAAATCTCTGACCATTTTTTATATTTTTCATTAGATTTGAAATCATTAGTAAAAGCAGTTATATTTACATGGTTAGAGGAAGGAATTACACTCATATCATACATATCTAAAATTATACTTTTACTAAATGGCCTTATCAAAAGCGTTGTATTTGTAGGATAAACGGTATTGATTATCTTTTTATTAGAAACTCCAATAATTTTGTTATTAGTATATTGTAATATAAACCTGCTTTGATCATCGAAGAACCTCAACGTAGCATTATTAAATAGAGTATCTATGATCGTGTTAATACTTCCTGACTTTCCGTAATAATTATAGTTAGAGTTATTGTAAATTGTATTATCTAGGAGAATATTATTGGAAGCATTAAAAAATTGAATGCCATAGCTTGATCCTTTAGTTACATTATTTTTAATAAAAGTATTATTACTTGTGCCTTGGCCTCGAACAAATATGCCATTGCCAATGGCTTCTCTTATATTATTATTTTCGAACATATTATTACTGGAATTTTCATGAAGATAGACACCATTTAAATGGCTACCTTTGATCATATTATGATGAATCGAATTATCATAAGAGCTTCGGGTAATTATTACACCAAACGAATTTCCATCTATTGTGTTATTAGCAATTACATTTCTAGATGAATTGGATACTCTTATACCCGAACCTCCATTGTGATAGATGGTGTTATTCTCGATCTCCGAGCCTACTGTCAATCGGTTCAAGAAGATTCCATTACCGGTGTTATTATAAACAGAGTTATTTTTCATCAAAATACTTTTACATAATTCTGAGCAAAAAATACCATGGTTTGCATTATTATGAATTGCATTATTGTAGATTTGAAGATTAGTAGAGTTGATATGAGCAACAATTCCGTGTTGATAACTATTATTGATTGTATTATTTACTAACATAATATTTGATGCATCATCCGATGCGTGAAAGCCTCTATAATTAAAAGAAAAAGAGTTATTAGAAATAATACTGCCATCGCCGGCATAGTAGGAGATGCCCCAAGTATTTTTCCCACCACCATATCCTAAATAACTTAAATTTGAATTAGTTATGTTCATCTGTCCCGTACTATCCCAAGGTACTACCAAATAACCCCTTGGCTGCGCTTTAGAATTCAATAGAGTATCTGACTTATTTGTAAAATTCCATGAAGATATTTTTGTATTATCTATGAGCAAATTTCCTTTTGTTGCTATCGAATATGCTGTTCCTGCTGTTGAATTGATTTTCAACCAGGCTGTATCAGTAGAATTAACAAAAAGGGTTGCGCCTTTTGCTATCAAAATGTTGGAGTTAAGAAACCAATTTTTAGGAGATGTTTGATTCAATATTTTTGAATTATTTAAGATACTATGAAGTGCTGTCATGTCCATCTTCCCTCCACAAATGTTTATTGTCATAGTCCTGTTGTCATAGTTCGCACAAAAAGAATTGTTCTTTGGTATGATCTCCTGTCCACCTATTCTTGATTGATTAACTGACAAAAAACTGACACTGTGTGTATCGTTCAATACGTAACGGAGTTTCTCTGATGTTTCGCCTGTGATCGATAGTATTAATGAGGGTGCAGTCGCAATCAATATTAAGAACAAAATCAAAAACAAAAATGTTGGCAATAGTTCTCTCATTGGATTTTCATTTATATAAACAAACAATACATATGACAGGAATTAATTATTTGAACCTAATGTTACACCTACACCTTTCATAATATAATAAAGTACAATTCTTTTTATAGATTTCTATAGAAGGATTCAATTATTTTTAGTCGATGATTAAAAAAGGGGAGATCTTGCCAAAGAGTAAAGAGCAGATAGACATATAATAAGAGAGAGTAAAAGAATCGTTGATTGAATCACAAATTGAACAAAAACATTAACTTGCTTTTTTTTCTATTAACAATTATTGGTCTAAGTATAGCCACTATCAATACTGCATCAATAGACGTCGTATCTGCCCAGCAGACTGATGGCGACATAACTTATCTTGGAGTTGATATGAGCGGTTTTCACACTCGCAATCCTCAAGCAAGAAATCCTTCTTATGATTTACCAGCAAACTATTTTGAAGATTCTTTTAGGATACTATCAGAAGCAGGTATGAATCATGTTCGATTTGTGTTGTTTTGGGAATCATACGTAAAAGATCCTACTTCTTTTATGAATGAATTAAACGCTGCTGCAAATGCGGCTGATAAATGGGGAATAAAAGTGCTCTACGATAATCACCAATTTCACACATCATCTTGGCTGAATCCCCAAAGAGGAACTGGTTTTCCATCCTTTCTCTTTGAAAATAATCCTGCCTATCCTTTAGGTGGTGGAGGTGGAACTCAATTTCCAGCTGCGCAATCATGGTGGACAGACTGGTGGAATAGATCAATAAAGGATGCTAATGGAAGAGATGGTTGGACATTATTAACTGACTTTTTGAAAAAAATAGTAACTACTGTAGATGCTCATCCAAGTACAATAGGCTATGAAATACTAAGTGAACCTCAAGTACATAACGTAGATCAATGGGAAAAGATAGGAAATTTCAATACATTTATTACAAATGAATTGAGAGCCTTAACTCAAAAGACAATAGCATACAGTATGAATATACCGGTAGATCTAAGAGGGCCGATAGGTGTAAATCCTGAGAATATGGCAAAAATGGCACCAGATAATAAAACAAATGTAATATTCAAAGTTAGCTTGTATGGCTTACCTTCTCCAGGGACTTATCAGGGAGATAGACTTAATACTTTCATTCAGGCAGGACTACTTGCCGAAGTTCCGTTGTACTTTGGTGAATGGAATAACGTAGTACGTGAGAGAGGTATTAATGAAGAGGGCGAAGTTGTAACCCAGATAAGCCCTGAGCTAAGTAATATAAATCAGACTGAGGCTAACCTCATTGTTAAATCATTCAAGGATACTGATGCATGGGGAATGGCATACTGGCAATGGAATATTGATGCTCACCCTATAGCAACTTACAACCTCATTAGAGGCACTGATGCCACGGGAGCTCCACAGACAACAAATTACTTTGATATTCTCAAAAATGCATATTCAAGTGTTTATCCTGAAATTACATCGAGAAATTCTACAAGTTAGCCTAAGGCATTTACCAGAGCCTTAACATTTTATAAATATTTTATGTATTTTTGGTTAGTGGTGCTATGCAGAGATATTTTGAAGTTTGCATTACTTTAATCATTAAATCAGGATAAAATATATTTGTATTAGGTTTAATAAGTAAATCTTTGGATATATATATACCTAGATATATACATATATACACACATATACTACCACAAATAATATCTATAATCTTGAAGAAATGAAATCATAAAATAAATCTTTTTATTTTATCTGTAATAATGTATAATCCATTTATTACAGGTCGAGTAATTATTATATTCATCCGCAATAATGTTACCTTTTTCCTAGCTTTCGCCTTTTCTTTCAGAATTTACTGCATACAAAATGCTTGCAGAAGATAAACTATTATTTTCTTTCTGTCTGCATATACTATGGATTTACTGTGGAGTATACTTCTTATTCTTCCGCTGTAGATGCTTGTCTGAGATAAAGAGAAATGATGCCTGTGCAATCAGTGCAAGCACGACTGCCAATGCAAGACCGATAACATTCATCGTACTGCCTAAATAAAAAATTAAGCCGATCTGGAGTGTCAAATAAATTGCAGATCCAAATAGAACGTATTTGGTATCTCCTAGGTTAAGAAACTTTGAATTAAGAGTCCAAACTATCATCATAGGAATGATTCCTATGCTCATAATCCTCATAGAATTGAGAGAAGCCATATAGTGAGGAAATAAATATTGTAATATCCATGGACTGGACAAAAATAGTATAGCAGTAAGGCCTATTGAAACCAATAAACCGAGAAATCGTACTCTTGTCTTTTTTAGACCGCTTGACTCTTCAGGAATAAGATATTGATAAAAGCTAATAGGTATCATTCCGAGAAATAATAGGAATTGAAAACCTAGCTGGTAATAGCCTAGTATAGTATAACCAAATAAAGGCGCAATAATAAGTTTATCAAAATACAACAAGAACGCATTGGACATATTGAAAGAATATATATTTAATGAAAACTTGATTTTACTTTTGACTTCACTAAAATCTCTACTGAACTCTTTCGTAGAAATGAAATATCTCTGGCTAAATATCAGAAACGAAATAAT
Organism: Nitrososphaeraceae archaeon; assembly: GCA_035642715.1. Lineage (GTDB taxonomy): Archaea > Thermoproteota > Nitrososphaeria > Nitrososphaerales > Nitrososphaeraceae > JAJNBK01. The sequence goes on from DASQRW010000115.1 coordinate 4,735, forward strand.
AAAACCAATTGCTATTCCTGTTACTCCTATGAAGTAATACAGTAAAATAGATACAAAAAGTTGCGATGCTCTTGCTCCAATATTGACAAACGCATATTGTTTGTACATTTTTCTTCCAAGAAGTTCATAAGTGCTCATCATCCAGAATGCCATACCTATGACAAAGAAGCCGAGAATCCAGTTGAAGAAAGCAACTATTATGGCAGCAATTCCGCTAGAAATTAGAATTAGCTGGTTTGCTTGTACATTTATTTTGCTTGAACCCTTTGCAACATACGTGGTAACCGTAGTGTTAAGGCCAAGAAGAGCGGCACTTGCTGCTAATGATGCTATAGATATTTCATAGTTAGTTTTTCCATATTCATCTGCATTTTGAATTAAGGCAAGGAGTAGCCAAAATGCGCCAGTGGCTGCAGCACCTAGCAGATTACCTAAAGTTATGTATATTAAGCCTTTATGAGAACTTAAAAATCGCAATCTCATTTATTCATACATACCTATTGTCTTAGATTTTATTTGTTCTTTTTCTTGGCATATAGAGATATTCATATTTACTTGTTGACTTTTGGCTGAGCAGTTTCGACTACCATTTGATACCATGCTCTTTTGTTACTTTTTATTATCAAACATTTTACTTCTGTCAAAAACTTTTCTAACATGCTTTTCTCTTGTTCTAATAATTCCTCTGCTGTCTTTCCTCCAATATTGATATGGTGGATCAAATCAGCATAGGGAGGGAAGAGAAATGCGTCATCACTATTCTCTATTGCTTTGTTTAATGCAACCTTTGTTGGAACCTCTTCTATTTGCTCATCACCACCTCTTTCCAGAAAATACAAGCTTTTAACTCTAGTTTTTTCCTGAATGGTGACTGATTGTAATAGGTTTTCGATCTTAAATTTGGGAGGTTTGATTATTGCCTGTCCTACAGTATTCAGTGTAAATATTGGTACATTATAGTTGGCAAGTTTATGCATAAACTGTCTTCCCTGCTTTGAATGTACTAAACTACGTAATTTATACTGTATTTTATCATGATCATTATCTGCGACTGTGGTAGCTGTTTTGTATGTATGAGCACTAATAGTCATGGCCTTTGGGAAACACATGGCTTCATTTGGCAAACGCACTATTGTCATATCGTCAGATAAAAAAGAAAAGCCATTTTTGATGCACTTTAATACGGTCGTAGTCTTCCCCGTATCGGGAGGTGCAGAAAAAAGAAGACCATGTCCCTTAATGTCAATACAGGCAGAATGAAGAAGAACAAAACCCTTTGATATGAGTAAAAAACGCAAGATAGGCTCTACTAAGTTTACGTATATGACATGCCTAGATGAGGTTATCAGTTTATTTACAGCAATACTAACTTTATCTGTGAATTCGATTGAAAACTGTGCACCAAACCTTCCAAAGTGCTCAGAATACTTTACTTTGTGATACTCTGGATTAGGATCTGGAATTATTATTCTTTTAAAATGTAATCCAGAAGGTATAGTCTTTTTTACAGTGATGACAAGATCAGGATCAGCGAACTCATTTGATGCAAAATATTCAAGCTCATATAACGATACTTCTGATTTAACTTTAACTATATCATGAATATTATAACAATACAAACAATTTCACATCCTATTGTTTTGGATAACATATAAACTCTTAGATGATATTTTATATCAATACACATCTACATCTAAAATAGATATGTACGGCATTCTCTTCCCATATTTTATCCTTGACATATTTTCCTGGAGCATAATGTACTAAATATTGCGTATTAGGCAATAACAGTCAATTACGTGAAAGTGCTGATCATCTCTTATTTACTCCGCTTCATTATTAGGCCTAATTAGAACGGTTTCTGTTAAATTAGGATGTTACTTCTACCTTATGATGCGTAGTATTGTCGTACTTCGTTTCTGAATAGAAAGAATATTTCTATTTGTTAACCGATGTCTGATAGGTATTTAACACAATTTATGTACAAATGCATTTACAAGTCTCCAGACAGCAAATCTATTTCTTCTAAAGCATTCCTTTCTGTAAAGTCAATTATGAGCAAAGAAAAAAGACAAGTCTCCCTAAGTTGTAAAATAATACGCTCTTATTCTGTCACTTCTTTGTTAATCCTACCCCGCTGTTTTCTTTTCTCCTGCTCCTGATTTCGTAATCATGCAACACTTAAAGTTTATTTCTTTTAACACTTAGTTTTAGGAGGTGGTCGCAAAAAAGGTGCTAGTGAGTTTATCATGGACTACTCTTATTAGAAGCAGTAAGTTAACGGAGCTTAGCACACGATAATGTATTTATAGTTTAGGATAACACATAAATTCTCTAGTTAATTTATGTCAAACTGTTAAATGCAAATATTTAAAAATGGATATTGCGGCGTGCTTTCATTTGAAACGTAATGTTGTAATTCTAGACAGGGTAGTTCATTCTAATAGTAGATCTTTATTATTATTGGCCATACCTCTTGTCTTGAGTGCATATACTCATCTTTGGAATCCTGCCGGGTTTCCTATTTTCCATATTGATGAAGGGCATTACCTGCGAAAGGCTATGTATGTTTTAGACGGAAATGGCCTTCAAGAGGGACCAGATGATGTCCTGAGCCATTATGGTAGGATATACACCCATCCGTACTTTAGTCAAATCTTTTTGGCAGGGATATTTGCTATGATAGGTTATCCAGATTCATTAAACCCCACGCCAGGTGATGTACATTCAATAGAAATGGTTTGGCTTGTTCCAAGGGTGTTAATGGGATTACTTGCAGTTGTAGATACTTTTCTTATATATAAAATATCTGAACGTCGCTATAATAAGACTGTTGCACTGATTGCATCTATTCTCTTTGCAGTAATGCCAATAAGCTGGATCACTAGAATGGTATTGTTAGATTCTATTCTTCTTCCCTTTCTTTTATCATCAATTTTATTTGCAGTTTATTTGAAGGATTCAAAATACCAGGAAAATAATAAGAAAAAAATTGCAATGGTTTTACTTTCAGGCATATTTATAGGATTGGCCATTTTTACTAAAGTACCAGCATTCACCGCGATTCCATTAGTCGGCGTTCTTATCTATGCAAATAGTAGTAGTCATAAACTGAGGACCCTTGGACTATGGTTTGCTCCTGTTATTTTAATACCACTAATTTGGCCTGCTTACAGCTTAGCATCTGGTCAATTAGATGAGTGGTTTAATGGTGTTTTATGGCAGGCAGGAAGAGGAGGTCAATTCAGCCAGGTATTCAAGGCTACAGACAGTTTATTTAAATTTGATCCGGTCTTTATGTCTCTAGGTTTTGCTGGCCTGTTTTTTGCGGCAGTCAAAAGGGACTTCTTTCCTTTACTTTGGGCCATTCCATTTATGATCTTTATGTATCTTATAGGATATGTATCCTACTGGTTCATGATCCCTTTATTGCTGCCACTTTGTATTGCAGCTGCTGCTATGATACAAGATCTATCAAGCAGAATTAGCAATAAAAAACTTATTCACCAAATATTACCATTTGCTATAATTTCAGTAATTGGAATTTTCGGAATTATAACTACGAGTATGTTGATAACACTGAATGTGAATTCCACTTATTTGGCAGCACAGGCATTTATTACTAAGAATCTGCCGGTCATTAGTGGTGCGGATGAAGAATCAGATAATAGAGTATACATAATCGGACGACCTACTTATATATGGATACTAAAGTATGTATTTGATGAAGGCAATAATGATTATCAAAGTTATTATAATAAAGGAAAGATTTATAGAAGTATTTCTGAAGGGAATGCGGATAAATTTGTATTTATAGTTGATGGCAGATTTAAAAACGATTTGAAGAAAAGTACAACAAAGGAAAACATTCAAGCAATACAGGAGGTCTACGGCAATTCAACTATGCTAGCAAAAATAAATGTCAAAAATACAAATAAGTTCGATAGTGACCAGTATCCATATAGTACGAATACGAATGTGGCTGGTAAAGGAGGAGGTAGAGTTGAAATTAGAGCCAGCCCTTGAGCAGCCTGCAGATATTTTTTAAACTCCAACACTAAAAAAGTAAAATAACAGAAATTATGTAATAAGCTTATTTGTTTCTGAGTAGTAGTTTGTGCAGCACATTTATTATAATAGATGTTTTTAACAACACGATATATATTTTATTAACTATTCTATGATCAATTTCTAATAGTATTCAGCTTTTTTATTGAGAATTAGATAACCATTAATACAGCAATATTTTACAGAAATTTTAATGACTATAATCATAGGAATGACTTATGTGATATTGCTAATTATCCTATTGTTATCTCCTGGAATATCAATACCTATAACAACAGTATGGGCACTCAATATCACAGGAACGCAAGGGCCTGACATTCTGTATGGCACGCCTGCGGGTGATAATATAAGAGGTAATGGAGCAGACGATATGATATTTGGTCTTGAAGGAGAGGACCAAATAAGGGGTGATAGAGGAAATGACACTATACATGGTGACGGAGGCAATGATACAATTCGAGGTGACGGAGGATATGATTCGATATTTGGTGATGATGGTAATGACACATTATCAGGTGGCTTTGATAATGATACACTGACAGGAGGATCAGGTATAGATAATTTCAACTGCGGTCGAGGAAGTAATGATACAGTTACAGACTATAATCAGGCAGAAAATGAGACTAAATTAGGCAACTGCGAAAACTTTTAGCCATACCTTCTTCTATATTTTTAATCATTGATTTGAAAAAACAGAACAGGACAACTCAAGAGAATCTAATGGAATCATTTGGAAATCTGATGTAATATATATATATATATATATATTTAGTCAGTGTGTTTTGCATATTTTCGTAACAATTGCATTGCTGGTGTAAATTATAAGACTATGACAACACGATATTCATCGCCTATATCTTCTGTCGAATAATTCTGGATTCATTTTTATAGATCATAAAACATAGCGTTAGATAAACTTCAAATAAAATATAATGTTGGATATGTATATGTAAAAATAGCTTTTTATCTGTAAGAAACATAAAAAAATATTTCTAAAAACTTACCTAAAAAACTAGTCAGAACTCGATATTAACACAATTATGAACCTATTCATCTCCTTTCTTCAAAATAAAATAAAATAAAATTAAAAAATTTTGTTCTTGTTTTCCATACTTTTGATGTTGCATTGTCTGTCTCCATAGCGACGCTATATCAATAGAATCTATTACTGCTATGAACAGATAAAGTAATAATATTCACACTCCTATTTTGTATCTCAATTTTGATAAAAATGGGTATAATTAAGTGCTTTATTTTTATGTCCGGATGCAGTTTTGTTGTTGTTTTTATTTGATTAAAAAAATCTATTTTATGATATGCCTTGCTTATACGAGTTTATTTCATAAAACTTAAAAGGATGATCATAGAGTATTTTTACGCACAAAACATGTATAGAGATGTATAGAGATAGGAGATTCATAGTTGAATAAATTTTTAGTCATTATTTCTGCTGTTTCTTTGACGATAGTGATTATAATTCTATATGTTGTTTTGCGACCTATCGATGTTGCTCCTTCTGACTTTAATTTTGCAGCTGCAGGAGATTGGGGATGTACAGACGATACAACAGATACTGTAAACAACATAGTAGATAAAAATCCAGAATTAGTGCTTGGACTAGGTGATTACTCATATGATGAAGATCCTGCAGATTGTTGGCTCAAAAAAGTGAAACCTATTAATGATAAAATGAAAATTGCAATAGGCAATCATGACATGGAAAGGTTGAATATATACACAAATCACTTTGGTCTCAGAGAACAGTATTATTCATTCAATTACTATAACGTTCACTTGGTTGCACTATCAACAGAGCTCACATACAAACCATTTTCCTCTCAGTATGAATTTGTTGAGAATGATCTTTCAAGGGCAGCATCAGATCCCAATATAGATTGGATTGTTGTGTATTTTCATAAACAGATGTATGCTTCGCCAAGCAACCATGATGATTATCCTACCTTAAGGAGTACTTATCATCCACTGTTTTATAAGTATGGAGTAGATCTTGTACTTCAAGCACATAATCACAACTATGAGAGGACATATCCTATCAAATTCAATAGCAATAGTCCGTTCAATCCAACAGTAACTACTACAAATACAAATACATATACAGATCCTGATGGGCAGATATTTGCTACAATAGGCACAGGAGGAGTTAGTCTTTACGCTTTTACAGGTAAAGCCGACCACTTTGTTGAACAATATGGAGATTTTGGGATCTTGAATATAGACGTAACAAATGAACCTCAATCATCATCACTAACAGGCAAATTTTATGCTAATAACGAAAAGCTAATAGACCAGTTTATTATTTACAAGTAAGTTAACAATTACACTGAAAAAGGTCGATTTGACATTATAATTGCAATATGATAATCTACTATTTCTTTTTTATAATCTCATCAAAATATGTATTTTTAGAGAATATAAAATTATAAGAATGTTTGATTGTTCATTCAAAATCTTAATAGATGGCAATGCAAATCTATTGGTACCGTGGAACTAGAACATAGAGAAGCATTCGCATCCAATGCAAAATTGCCAAGCCTATCTATTATAATACCTACTTATAATGAATCTGAAAATATTCTGAAACTAATAGAAGCAATAAAGAGCAATCTTCCATCCAATATTATTACAGAAATTGTAGTAGTCGATGACAATTCTCCTGATGGAACCGGCAAAATAGTTGAAAACTATGTCAATAATCACACCAGTACAGATATACCATTTCAACAGCAATTCCATTTTAAAGTTGATAATAACCAAACCTGTTTGGTTAAAATTATCCATAGGAAAAACAAGACTGGTCTTATTCCGGCTATCTTAGAAGGAATAGAATCTTCTAAAGGAGAGGATATCTTGATAATGGATGCTGATTTTTCTCATCCGCCAGAAACGATACCGCTATTAGTAGAAGAGCTAAGACGAGATCCTAATTGCATAGTGATTGCCTCCAGATATATTAGCCACGGATCGATAGTTGGATGGCCCTATAAACGACGGGTTATTAGCAGAGGAGCAGCTAAGATTGCACGACATGGATTGAATGTACGCAATGTTACTGATCCTATGTCTGGTTTCTTTGCATTTCCTCGACATGTGGTTAAGAATGTAAAATTTGATACTAAGGGATTTAAAATACTACTAGAAATATTAGTAAAGTCTAGAGACATTAGAGTAAAAGAAGTCCCCTATACATTTCATGATAGAAAATCCGGCCAAAGCAAGATGAATTTCAACGTTATACTTGATTATGCTGGAGCTGTATGGCAGCTATACAGATACGGACAGAAATCAAAACGGCATATACAAAAGAAAGAAGAGAAACGTAAGTCAGTCCTATTCTTATCAAAGGCAAGCAGATTTTACACTGTTACCGCAAGCGGATTACTAATAAATTATCTGCTATCATTTATGCTAGCTGATAATGTTGCATATTCCGTGAAATCTCTATCTAACCAGTGGTATCTTCAAGCTACCCTTATTGGAATAATTATATCAATAACTTCCAACTTCTTTCTAAACAAGATATGGACTTTTGAAGACAGAGATTTGTCTGTAGTAAAGACTTTGAAACAGTATGGCTCATTTGCAGGTATCAGCGCCGTAGGTGCTACTATTCAATTATTGCTATTATATCTGTTAGTATTAGAATATGGATTACAATACAGAGTATCATTAATCCTAGCAGTTGCGATTGCATCTATGAGTAACTTTTTACTCAACAAAAAATGGACCTTCCGAGAGAATTTATTGGATTGACTCTATAATGAACTATCCAGAGTAATCTATGATTCTTTTGGATTTTAAAAACATGCTTCAAATTATCGCTTCTTTTAATTAGTTCAATAACATATATTAACAAAGTACATAAAATTGTCCTTTTATTGGGTATGGTATAAGAGGGGGAGAGAGAGACACTTTATTTATATTATTTAATTTGAATGCTTGAAAGGAAATACCGTGGTGCGTGTGTGCTTTTCTTTATTGCCTGGCTTTACCTCGTAGGAGCGGTTAGAAGCGAGCAGAGTATATCAAAATGTATCTATTGTCAAGATCCTTTATCATTTTAGATGTTTAAAGATATAACATTATAATACATCATTCATAGCCATTTAGATCAGGTTTTTATATTTCAATAGTACCTTCCAGATAAAATGGGTCGGGTAGATAAAGGAGTTAACTGTAGTATTCAGGGCTGTGACCAAACGGCTCAACGATCAATGAGTGGAAGCAAAGCGAGTATGGCATTAAATTTGGATCTCGATTCATCTAGTAAAAGAATTTATCTTTGTAAAGCACACTACAGAGAATGGAAAAAGGCTTCCAAAAATGAACGCGAAAATGAGCGAGCGCGATGGGATTAACTGCAATCCAGAGTTTTTCGTTATATTATTTATTAATCGAAAGTAACTATGATCGTATTGGATATAGAAATGAAAAGAAGATTACAATAACAGGAATAATATATTTCATATTCTACTTTGCTTTTTATCAGCAGAGATAAACAGACAGGCTTTTCTGACTATCTCTTCAACAGTTAAATAATCAAAAGCCTTTAATTCGGCTGGACTACTTCCCTGTTCAAGATATTATATGCGCTTGCTTCATCTTCATTCAGATTTCATTGAATATGAACCCATATCTAAAGAAATTAAAGATGCAGAGGAAAATATCTCTGGATCTAAAGTTCGATTTGAAGATCTTGTTGTTACATTTATAGCTGTGGAACATGGAGATGATGAAAGTATAGCAAAGGCTGCAGTTGATGAAATAAAGAAATATCTTGACACTGTCAAAAGTAAAAAGATACTTATTTATCCGTATGCCCATCTGAGTTCTGACCTTGCCTCTCCTAAATATGCCTATGAACTTTTAAAATTGACAGAGACAATGGCAAAAGACATGAAACTCCATGTAAGTCGGGCGCCTTTTGGCTGGACAAAGTCATTTAATATCAAAGTCAAGGGACACCCTTTGGCAGAAAGTGCCAAAGTGTTAACAAAGCAAACTGCTTCTAGTGTTATTTCTGGTAAGAGTAGAGGTGAGAAGAATAACACTGCTGATATTGAATATGAAGAGCAACTCTCAACTGCTCTAAATTTAGAAGAAAAACAGCAATCATTTTGGTTTATTCTCAACCCTGAAGGGGAATTGTCACCTATGAATACATATAGATTTAAAAAACAAGAACAAAACCTGCACATACTTGCCAACTATGAGATAGCCAAGAAAAGGACAGTAGAGGAAGTACCTTCCCACGTTAAACTAATGAAAAAGATGTCAATAGCAGATTATGAACCAGCCTCCGATCTCGGAAATATGAGGTTCTATCCAAAGGGTAGGTTAATGAAGTCGCTGATTGAGCAATACGTAACGAAAAAAGTAATGGAATATGGAGGTATAGAAGTTGAGACTCCTATAATGTATGATTCTAAACATCCATCTATGCAAAGTTACTTTAACCGATTTCCTGCCCGTCAGTATAATATAATAGCAGATAATAAACAACTTTTTTTGAGATTCGCTGCTTGCTTTGGTCAATTTTTGATGGCAAAAGACTTTCAGATATCATATAAGCATCTTCCATTAAAGCTGTATGAACTTACTAGGTACAGTTTTAGAAGGGAAAAAAGTGGAGAATTAGTTGGTCTAAGACGTTTGAGAGCTTTTAGTATGCCTGATTGTCATGCCATTTGTCGAGACTTAAATCAAGCCAAAGAAGAATTTCTGAAAAGATTAGAATTATCGATTACTGTGATAAATGAATTGGGATTGTCTACAAAAGATGATATAGAGATGGCAATACGATTTACAGAGGATTTTTACAATGAAAATAAGGATTTTATAAATACGATCGTCGCCCGCTTCGGTAAACCCATTATGGTTGAAATGTGGAAAGACCGATTCTTTTATTTCACATTAAAGTGGGAGTTTAATTTCATCGATAACTCAGAGAAGGCTGCTGCGCTATCTACAGATCAGATAGATGTGGAAAATGGCAGTCGCTATAATATTGAGTTTGTTGATGAAGATGGTAGTCGCAAGAACCCTATCATATTACATAATTCACCTAGCGGTGCAGTAGAACGAATAATCTACGCATTGCTGGAAAGATCGGCTAAAATTTCAAAAGCTGGTGGAATAGCTTCATTTCCTCTCTGGCTAACCCATACCCAAGTTCGTATAATACCAGTTGGTAAGCAGCATACAGAGCTTTGTGAAAAAATAGCAACAGAGCTTTCAAGTAAACAGATTAGAACAGACATTGACGATAGAGAGGAGTCGGTTGGAAAAAAAATCAGAGAATCAGAGACAGAATGGATTCGTTATACTTTGGTGATTGGCGATAAAGAATTGCAGAGTGAAAAATTTATAGTTAGAGATAGAAATGAAAAAAAACAACGCCAGGATGTTAAATTAGAAGAACTTATTAGCGAAATAAAGAGCCAGACTAATAACAAACCTTATCTCCCATTAAATCTTCCAAGAAATCTCTCAAATAGACCGCAAATTATGGTTTAGTTACTATGATGCTAGATAATAGAAAAGTTAATAATGCAATATACTTGATAATTATACTATTAATATTTCTCAAGGCGCATGGATGAGCAAATTGTACCATTATGATTATACACTCATAAACATATATCAGAATGTATAGGAAAGAATATTGTCAATAGAACTATTCACAATCCTTTCTTTCAGACGTCAGAATGCTAAAGATGTTTATATATATAGGGAGAATATATATAGGGAGAGATATTCAATTAACTTTAACTGTCAGAACGTATAGCGATATAATATTAAAGAATGAAATATTAGAAGAAATTTTGTTTCTAAAGGTATTGCAGTAATAACTTTCTAATATGTTAATCTTCTTCCTCTTCTGGTATTGATGCTCCATTAATGCCATTTGAATCACCTCCAGGAATTATTCTATATATTGCTCCATTGCCAAATGAAACAACATAGAGGTAACCATCAGCAGGACCAACTTCTATATCAGTAATTGTACCTAAATCATTTGCAAATGTTATGTCTTCTAATTCATCATTAGTATCTGCCACTTTATCATCTAGCGGATTATCAAGGACTAATTCTGTCCTGTCATCATTTAGGTCAAAGTTGAATATTCTTCCTCCCTTAACACTTCCTACAAAAATATCATTTTCATACTGCATACCTAACTTATCCGAATTAAGAAATGTAATTGCAGTAGGAGCAACTGTATCAATCCACTCAAATTCAGGATCACTATATTTTCCTTTTCCTCCAAAATCTACTAAATCATTATTGGGATCAAATCCTTTGTAATCAGAGGCCATTCCCATTAACTGTTTCCATCCGCCATTAAATCCTGGTTCAACAAGATTAATTTCATCGCCATGGTTCGGTCCATTTTCTGTCTCCCATAGGTTGCCAGTTACAGGATCAAATCCAATTCCAAAACTATTCCGTATTCCATAGGCATAATATTTGTTTAGAGGATCTTCATTTCCAAGTAAACCTGCAATATTACCTCCTCCTACTACTTCACCATTCTGACTAACACGAAGTATTCCACCTCTTCCATCTGGTGGTGGCCCATCAACAGCATTTTGGGTAAGTGTATACGCTTTTTTATTTCTAATATAGTTAAGGTCACCAACTACAACATATACATTATTATCAGGACCTATTCTGACTACACCACCATTGTGGGAAGGTCCTGGTCTAGTTGGTAGATCTAGAAGCAGTTTAGGGTTTATCAATGTATCATTATTCACCAGTTCATATCTGTAAAGACGATTGCCCACAGGATTACCACCATCTTTTACTAAAGTTTCACTGTAAAACAAGAAAACATAAGTAGGGCCATTTTCATGTTTTGACACTGCAATCCCCAGTAAACCTCTTTCACTTACTTTAGCAACATTGACATCAAGGAGAGGCTCTGGTAACATCTTCCCGTCTATAATCCTCTGTACTGTTCCCTTTTCCTTCTCTATGACTAAAATGTCATTAGGACCTAGGAATGCCATACCAGTTGGTAGTTCTAGTCCATTAGCAACTAGGTCTACCTTTAGATTCGGATCATTAACTATTGGTCCTTCTTTTTTATTTACTGATTTCTGAGCGTTAGCATAATTAAGATATTTAATTGATTCACAACTTGAAATTAGCAGTATTGTGATAAGAAATACTACAAAAAATAGATTATATTTAGTCAATTAATATGGCACATCTCCAATTATTAAAAGATACTTATTAAGATTGGCGTTAGCCTGATCTGACATGTAGTGTCCTTTGGTTTGTCGTCTTATATTTTATTATATTGTAGTAGACAATTAATACGTTATCGTTCTGTTAATAGAAAAAATGTTGTGTCTAGTAATTTTTTCATTAGATATATTGTACTGTATCGTGTACCTTCTAAAAATACGCCTGTGATGAGATCGTGTACAAGTGATATGTGCTTTTTCTTTGAGGTTCTAGCCTTCAATTATCTATAAAGACAAATATCCTCTTCTTCTTGATTGGATATAATAGTTTGTGTATATGACTATAGGCGCGAAGCAGGCTTGTATTAATTTGGCTACCTTTTAATCTATTGTTATAACAGTAACATTAATAATTGTAATTTATTTTGTGATGACAATGATACAAAAATATATGTAGAGTGTTTATAAATAACAACAGCAATTCATGTAGATCCTTTTTCTCGCATTCAATATGTTCATATAATGTTTGAGTATGTCGCTCAGCTATAATTTTATCTCCTAAGGTTAGCATGACTAGAAGACTATCGATCGATTTAAGACATATCCTTCTTAATAGCCGTTTAAACTACTATTCGAGTGTACTACAATATTTATAAATTTATTAAAACTTGCATTGATGATGAAAAATAACAAATCAGTCATAATTATATTGTCAATAGTAATCATAACATCTATCATATTAGCAACTAACTTTTCTTCATTTTCTTTTGGTCAAGAAAAAACTAATACTAAGATTATAGGCTTTAACCATATCAGAAAGTTTGATAGCAATGGCAAATTCATTACTAGCTTGGGGTCTAAAGGTTCTGGTGAAGGACAATTTCTTCATGCCCACGGTATAGGTGTTGATTCTTCCACTGGTAATGTGTATGTAAGTGATGACGATAAAGATAATATACAAAAGTTTGATAGCAATGGCAAATTCATTACTAGCTGGGGGTCTAAAGGCTCAGGAAATGGTCAATTTAATGAAAATCATGGTATTGACATAGATTCTTCTGGTAATGTTTATGTGGTTGATACACGGAACAATCGTATACAGAAATTCTCCTCTGATGGTACATTTATTCTTAAATGGGGTTCTGAAGGGTGTGGTGCAGATGAATTTCTGATTCCACACGATATTACTATCGACTCGTCAGATAATATATACATAAGTGACAGCGGGAATGTGCATTTTAAGTCGAAAGTAAAGTGTCCATAATGGGCTCTGTTAACTTAGGCAATCGCTTCCTTATTATATAGTCAACAAATAAATTGAGCCAATTTCTCAAATGGATTAGTCTGCACACTTATCTCTCTCTGTCGTACGTGCAAAATAATAATCATCAAAGCATTATATTCTCTCCTTAATAGCAGTACATGTAAAGTTGGGAAAATATTTTGTATTCTTATGGTCTAGAAAAAATGAATTAATAGATTCTGCTGCTGTTGAGCCTTTGGCTATTGGTATTTCAGAAATAGTAGCATTGATAATTAGAGTATCACAAATCATCCCTATAAAGGCACAGCCGACGAATCCAGTTAATAATTGGCTCTAATCTCAATGCTTTTTGATGATCTTGGATCTATATCTCTAACAGCAGTATATGGATATCTGTCGGGATATAGATTGCCGAAGTCCTTTTCTTCTATTGTTGTAAGAATTTTCGATTTGTTATAGAGCATTTTTAGTTCCTGTACGTTTTCTCTAGACCTATTGTCTCTAACCATATCTTTGATAAAATTCTCGCCAGCAACAAAAAGAATTTTATCGGTCGTTATTTGTCCTTTGGCATAAAAATTCTTATAATCGTTGCCATGATCCTCATCAAATATGTATATAGGTAGCCAAAGCCAATAGTTACTAGCAAGCATAGTTATTTTGTTATTAGTTGTATAATTCATATCTTGTATATGTTGAGCAAGAAATGCTTCTACTTCATAGTGAAAGGAAGCCACATTCATTGTTATCAGCATCGTAGTTGTTAGCAGTCCGAAAAGTCCTATCCCTGAAATTATAGCATATGGTGCGATTTTCTGAATGTTTTTGTTTCTTATTTTACTCAATAGATCTGCTATCAATTTAGCAGCTACAATGCAAAATGCAGGGAATAATGGAATCAGATGCCAATATGACACGTGTCCGACGAGAAATATAAAGATCATAAATGGAATGATCCAAAGAAAGATAATAAAATCTCTCTTTATGGCTGCATAAATCAATCCCGCAAAAGTCAATGTTATTAAAACTGGATCCATATTCATCAAAGTATTGATTGATCTAAATGCTCCATTATTTTCTCCTCTCTCTCCTGCTTGCCATAACACGCCATCTAACCACTGATCGTATTGATCTACTGCTAAGCTATAAGCAGGCCAGATAAATGGTATTAAAACAACAGGAATGAACCATAGCCCAAGATACTTCCAATTTTTATTTTTATTATTATTATAAATAAGGAAGCCTACTAGTGGAATCATAGCAAATATTGGAATTTTTGTAAAGATAGCTGTTCCAAGAGAAATGCCTGATAATAGAATTAAAATAACATTTTTCTTGTTATTATTTATTGAATCTTTTAAATGAAGTGCCAATAGTATTGACAATAGAAGAAAAGGCATTTGAATAGGTTCTAACCATATCCTTCTCAAAATCCAAGTTAGAGGCATTACTGCAAAAAAAATTGATGCAATTAGTGCAACATTCCTATTGTAAAGGCTTTGTGATATTTTATACAAGAGAAAGGTATCAACAACAGCAAGTAATCCAATCAATATCCTTGGAACCACATATAATGTTTCAATTGATTTCATATCACTAGAAGGATTAAGTGAATCCGGATAACCTATCATCCCTAATGTACCTGCCAAGAAAATTTGACCAAAATATGGATGAGTATATGGATGAGCGCGATAACTAAGTGGATCATCTGGACCTTCTTGAGGACCTGAACCATTCAGTACATGCAAAGCTTTTCGCATGTAATGCTCCTCATCTCGATAAATGCTAGGAAATCCATCAAGATTCCATAGATGAGTAAATGCGGATAATACAAGAGGAATAGTGAGTAAAATTATAGATTTATGTTTTATCTTCAGATTCAGGCATTGCTGTAAGGATAGACTCCTTTTAAGTATTATGTTTGTTTATTTTTTGAATTGCGTTTAATATATGAGGGTTCTTGTGTTTCCTATTACATTAAAGGCCTATGCAACTGTAATGATATAACAATGACAATAACTCTTCAATAGCATTAGATTGAACATAGACATCTTTCTATTGCCTTTTTAGATTCAAATACAATGATTAATTATTTTGAATTGCCATAAGAGGATACTCCAACGACATTGACACTATACCATTTTGTCATTATAACAGCATCATATCATTATCATCAATACAAGACAATTTGACATTTAATTCATTTAATCCCTCCTGAATTAGATAATATTTGTCTGTATATATAAAAGTCCATGTAGAATAGTCGTTTGCTCCGCCAGAACCAGTTACTGTAGCATTTTGAAATAGTTTTTGGTCATTGACAACTATATAAACTTCACAGTGGTAGTTTGATTATCTGCAGACATTGCAGATATTGTCAAAAGTAACCAACAGGAACTTTCTGCGATAAACTCTGTGAATTAATTTTCACACTCATTATATAGGATAATTGTTGTTGTTGTTCTTCTTCCTATTTTTGTTTTTTGTGCAAACGCAGAATTATATATCCAACTAGAATCAATAAGAAATGCTACTACCAAAACTAAAATTGTAACAATATAATACATCCAAAGTTTAATTGACCACGACTTGTGAGGATATTCAAGAAGATGACAAAAATAAAGAATTGACTTTTGCATATAATTGGTCTAGTCAAAACATTTAGAGTTTAAGAATAATATAAAAGATATTTATATCCTATTGTGTATAAAACAATAAAAAATTTCATTATCTGATATAAAAAGAAAAAACTAAATATTGTAGTAGATAGTTTTTCAAAAACAAAACTAATTTAACAAAAGGATAGGAAGAGAGAGAATTAGCCTAAAAGATTGTAACTCACTGATTATGGGACTCCAAGTTGAACTATTTCTTCACAATTGCCGGCACGATCATCTCCTTGTGTTAGATTAAAGTCCATGATTACATCTATGCCGTCGCCACAGTCAAAATAATCTGCGGATGGTCCTCCTACCAAAATATCGTCGCCTACATCACCATACAATTTATCATTCTCCATTTCTCCTGATAAAAAGTCGTCGTCTAATCCTCCTGCAAGAATATCATTTCCTTCTCCTCCATACAATTGATCACTACCTATACCACCTTGAAGTAAATCACTGCCAGTATCACCATAAAGTTTATCCGGTTCTTCATCACCCTGAATTGCGTCGTCAGCTTCTAGACCTCGTATTGTATCTGCTCCTAGAAAACCTATCATGATATCGATGTTAGCTGTACCTGTCAAGCGATCATCTCCAAATGATCCTGTTATTGGATTTTGCAACCTTACTGCTAAAGAATTTCCAGTCATGTTGAAAGCAGTAGCAGTGTTTGTGCTACTGGTGTTTGTAATTTCTAATTGAGCATATATAGATTCTGAACCCATTATAATAATAAAGACAAAGAAGCCAACTGATATTAACAACAAACCACCTTTTAGAGACATATTTTTCATTTCTCTGTTTTATTGATGGCACTTTTAAATCTCTTTCTATTACACGTATATCAATCTAGATAAATGACTTAAAATGTTAGAAATAAGCAAATCTTTTCGTAGTGTACACGACTAAACACATCTTTTTTTATTACACCACATACATGGGTAATTAAATGATGGCATATAATTTACATTTACATTTATCCTGAAATAGGTAGTAAAAGATAAGCCATTAGGATTATATCAGTAGGAATAAAAATATGATAGATGCATATACATTCATATAATAAAACGCGCAGAAAACTATAATTCGCTATCCTCAATCAAGCTAACAGTGATGGTAATAGTAGTTATGATATCAATAGTTTGTTGCCGTTATTGCAAACGCGACTGTAAATGTAGATAATAAATACAATGAATGTGCTTTAACCTAGAACCTCAGAGGTAACCTGCAAAAAGTTTAATATGCCCCGCCGGGATCGGTATTTGTTGATTTGTGCCTCTTCGCAGAAGAGTGTTTTCAGATGAAAAGGAAGGACAAATTATTTATTTCTCCTGTGCTCATGCTCCTCTTATCTATGAATAAGGATGTTTTCTCAGGGAATTCAGCTCACAATTAAATATGAAGGTCAGATAATAATGTTTGAGAATAATAATAAAGAAAACAATAACGACAAGAAAATTCAGATAAGAGCAAACACTCTTGATGAAGGTATGCATACATTTGGACAATGGTTATATTCAAAAGATGATAGTCAGAGATGGGATAACAGACTTGTTCTGAAGCAATTTGTAACAAGTAGTCATGCTGTTTTACAAGATAATACTGCTGGTATTGGAATAGATATTGTGGTAGATATATCAAATGGAATCCCTATTTGTAGAAATTGCCGCTCTGATGACTGTGCACATGTTGGATTTACTATATGTGCTAAGCAGATGAATACTCATCATGGAATCATGGATTTTCAACGATAAATTATAACACAAAGAATAGAGTAATAAATCAAAAGTAAACCGCATAGCCTTCGTAAACCTCAAGTACCTATTTTCGCTTATTATACTCATTTAATGTTTAATAGACAATATAAAATAATATTTACCTACTAATATTATTAATAATTATCCAATGATAGAAGAGAAAATTCTCGCTTTAGGGATAGAGTTACCTAATGCCCCGCGGTCTGTAGGTTCTTATGTTCAAGTCGCAATTACAGGAAACCTTGTCTTTGTTTCTGGGCAAATCCCTGTTGAACCTGGTTCAATTCCTATGCAGGTCAAATTTAAAGGGAAAGTAGGTAAAGACATATCACTAGAAGAAGGCCAAGAGGCCGCAAGACTTTGTACGATAAATGCTCTTGCACAGCTTAAATCTACTCTTGGCAGCCTTGAAAAAATAAGGAAATTTGTCAAAGTCTCAGGCTTTGTTAATTGTGACGCTTCTTTTAGCAATCATCCCCAGATAATTAATGGTGCATCAGATTTCATTGTGCAGCTATTTGGTGAAAAAGGTAGACATGCAAGGTCGGCGATAGGAGCAAGCAGCCTACCTTTTGATAGTGCAGTTGAAATAGAGTTTATTGTCGAAATCTAGCCTTATGAAATAGAGATTTTTTATTATTGTTTTAGCTGCTGTTATTGTTCATCAATGATGTTAGTTGGGCAAGGCAAAATACGAACAAGAGAAATTGAACTGGTAATACAGGGGACTCAGATACATTAAACGAAAAGACAAGATAGCAAATATGGGATTTACGGTTTTGCTCGAGCAATAAATTCTATATGCCCTCAGCAGAGTAAGATATATATAATTTGTTTAAGAATATAGCCCCTTCTTTTCTTCAATAAACAAATAAAGAGTTAGTAGACATTACTTTAAGGTAATATATAATACTTACCCATCTTAGATGTTATTCTTTATGACATCTTGAATTTTATTCCACATATGTGAAGAACTTTCACCTTTTGTCTTATTTCACACCATGATTTATTGTATTTTTCAACAAGGAGAAGCAATCGCATATTCATATTCATCACTGTTTCTTTCTAATACTTTCTTTTATGACAGGTGAGTTAATGCACTGTTGAGTTTAAGAGGGGCTTTAAAAAGGAATCTTTTATAAAACAAGAGATTCGCCAGTAAGGTGTTGTTGTTAGAGAATGTTGTGATGATCATACTAGCGTCGTTCTGGTTCTCCACTATACCTGTCGCCTTTCTGACGCTAGGAAGATTCCTAAAGAATAGAAATACTTTTGTTGAACAGGATCTTCGACGTATTTATAACGATCCAATGATAATTTTTCAGATAACCACTCGTTCTGCGACAATGACACCAGTTGTAAAAAGGGGAATTGACTCAATCATAGATTCTTCTTTAAAAATTAATTATAGGAACTATCAAATCTCTATCATTACGGATGACCCAAAGGATAAAGCTACATTAAATGGTATCAATTGTGAAGTGATTTTAGTCGATAAAAAATTTACATCGTCTGCAATCAAAAAAGGACGAGCCCTACAATATGCTGTGGAACATCGTCGTAAAACCGGTAAAAATATCTCCAACTACTGGATATTCCATATGGATGATGAAAGTTATGTGACAAGTCAAACAATTATGTCTTTGCTAAAATTTATTAGGAAAGGTAATGCAATTGCATCAGAGGGTCCAATTTTTTATCCATTAAAGTTTGAGTCTGCAAATAGATTAACAGCTATTGCAGAATCTATAAGGCCTTTTACATGCTATGATTGTGTTTCTCAAATGACAAATCCTCCCCCATTGCACATGCATGGTAGCAATTTACTAGTGAGATCAGACATTGAGGATTCCATAGGTTGGAATTTCGGACCAACTCTTGCAGAGGATCAAATTTTCGGCTATAAGATTTATGAGAAGTATGGTCCAAAGTCTATGGGCTGGCATGGAGGAATGTTGCTTGAACAACCTCCTCTGAACCTCAAAGACCATTTTATGCAACGACGCAGATGGGTTCTTGGAAGTTTGCAAAATATGGTTAGATTTCCACTTGTACATAAATTTAAACTTATGTTTAAATTAATAACATATTTTATGGGATTTGTTTCAGGTGTCGTTTCTACTATTCTTTATTTCTATGCGTATATTCCAAAACTCTTGTTTGTATTATCAATATCAATCAGTGAATTTAATTTAGATATAATATCATGGTTTGATATAGTGATGAAAACATTTTCTTCTGAAGCAACGATGAATGCATCGATCAACAGTAGTCCTCTTGATCCTAGCATTGGCTTAATCTTACTATTTCCCTACACTATGTGGCTATTTTCGTACCAGTTAGGATTATTCCTTAATCTAAGATATTCAAAGATCAGTTTGATTAAGAGAGTTGTGTTGCATTTACAAACGCTAATGCTGTCTGTTGTCATCGGACTACTTGAAACATTTCCTGCATTCTATGCGATGCTTGAGTATTATATTCGGGATAAAACCAATAGAATGAAAAAAATCTATGACTTCTATGTTATAAAAAAATAATGTCTGAACACATTCTGTATTAAATATTTTTCTTGAGCAAACGCAGAAATATTATGATGGCACTTAAAACATCAGGTTTTTATTATTAGTAATTTGTTACACTAACGTTTTATATTGTATTGATCGTTGATAAACCGTTCGAACAAAATAAGTCAGTAGTAGCCTGAGTGTTGTGAGGATGTAAATAAATAGATGTAACTGTAAATGTCTAATAAATAATCATCATAATCATCTTTGACTTTTTTCTCAAAAATGCATTTTATTATTGGTAAAAAATCAAAGAAAAATAAATTACATGATATATTTCATGACTATTTTATCTGTTCCACAGCTTATTATCTTGTACAAAAGACGAACAGAATAGTAATCGATTAGAAACATTTTTCTTGACGGCTACTCAAGCGTTTTATGATATTAACTCTGCTTTTGGAAAATTGCTTTGTATTGTGGTTGGTTGCTCACTAAATATGTTTCTTGAATACCATCCATCTGCTAGAATATCTTATTATTGCATATTGTTTTGGCGTGGAGTATTACTTGTTTATTACTTCAAAATGCATATCTCATGAGAATTACTACTGATGTTATCAATTGTGATTCCTTACTTGACACAAAATCTATCTAGATAGTTGGTGCTTCACGCCACAATAATAATAGAACAGATAACAAGAAAGAGATTAGTAAATAAATAAAGAAAATTTATAAAGATAAGACAATATAATTAATCATTTGCTTCATCCTATAGAACAACAAACGCAAAATTATAAATACACAGAACTTGAACTTGACAATAGGAGGAATTTTCATTCATCAAGTTAGCAGGCAGGATATGCTAATTATTATTATTATCTTGTCTTAATAACATATGCAAGAGAGCATCGTTAAAATAGCAAGAGGAAATTTAACAACTGACAACATGGTTTGGCTTCTATTTCTACCTTATCTCTTCTTTATTTTTTATATATTTATTGCAGCGGTTATAATTTCTGATACTAATGCTATTAGTCATCAAGAAAAAAATCTTCCTCTTGCACATGCTCACATATTTACAGATACACCGAATACTATTACAAAGAATATTGATAATTACCAGATAGTTTTTCTTCCCTTTCCTAATATCCCATTAGTCAATGATAATTCTACCAAACTAAATTTCAGTCTTATGGAAAATAAGACAGATGTTTATAATGTATTTGTATCCTTAATTATAATGGATAGAAACTCGGGAAATGTAGTTGAACAAATTCCCTACAAATTTCATGAATTTGGAGATATCACTTTTCCCTATACATTTCACAATGTTGGTGATTACATAATAACATTTCACGCTAGAATAAATGGAGATCCCAAATACGAGGTCACACCACTAACGGCTAGCTTTGATATTTCAATAGTAAATCCTAGCGAAATTCCCTTTATTGCATGGATAATCTCTCTTACTCCTATCATAGCTGCTATAGCTGGAATAGTCATATACATAGACTTTTTTAAAAAAAATAACAATAGGAGTAGAAACGCTGCAACTTAGCGGTATATTTTTGACTAGAATTGTAATTGCCAACTATTGCTTGTTGGATAGTTTTGTTAGTGCAAAGAAGTAGCATGATAGACTATCTTTTTATAACTATTGCAGTTTTTGATCAAGACAATGACTGATGTTTGTGTATAATAATAAAAATAATTATCTGAATGCGGTGACTGTGTTTAAGTTCGTTTCTTTTCGTAAATGATGTACTTTTACCAAAAAATTCTATCTGAATTTTAGGATATTATCATTTTGCTATTAATATTATGTCAAACAATTTTGCTTGTCAAATTCTTCGTTTAATAATACAATGATTGTAGCATAAAACACTGACATATAAAAAATTAACATCAGTAATTGTCGTTTTTTATTGGCTACTAAAAGTGCCATAATGATCGAATAAGACATTTCCAAAGTGTATCTTCATGCCCTTATATTCGCATTCGATAATATCATTTTTTCTATCACATACAATTAGAAAAATTCTAGAGAAATACAAATGAGTCAATCACTACCATTCGAACAGATGCTGCTTACTAGTATAATATCCATAGAAATTCTTGTTATTCTTCTTCATCAGCAGCATCTTCAGCTTCTTCTTCAACTTCATCAGCAGCATCTTCAGCTTCTTCTTCAACTTCATCAGCAGCATCTTCAGCTTCTTCTTCAACTTCATCAGCAGCATCTTC
>DASQRW010000116.1:0-2556 GCA_035642715.1 Nitrososphaeraceae archaeon
CAATATGCGGAAAGCAAGTACACTATTAGCTGTAAATAGAGTAGTAGAAGCAATAAAAATTAGAGGATTATGGCCTTAGTTATTATCCTCCTGTTAAGTTAAGTTGGATAATAACAGAGAAAGACTAGAAGGATAATAGTCTGATATTATTATTATTACTATTACTATTACTCTCCTTGGCTTATTCAGTAGTAAATGAATGTCCACACGAACAGCTTTTGGTGACATTAGGATTATTGATCTTAAATCCAGAACCCATCAGACTATCGATATAGTCTATATTTGCACCTTTTAGATAATTTTGGCTGTAGCTATCAATCAATACTTTGACTCCATTTTGTTCAAGTACTTTGTCGTCCTCATCTGCTTTTTCTTCAAAACCCATACCATAAGACAAACCGGAGCAGCCGCCTCCAGATACATAAACTCTAAGAAGTAGATTATCCTTGCCTTCTTGTTTCATAAATTCAGCAACTTTCTCTGCTGCCTTTGGCGTAATAGTCACAATTTGACTTTGTTGTGCTGTTTCCATTGCTATATTTAGAATTACTGTAGAGCTATTTAAACCTGAAATAATAAACCAAATTTTTCATATTCTGTATAGTTGATTATCTCAATTATTAATTACTGCAGAGAGTTGCCGTAAAAGATATTTTTAATCAAAATGATCGTCTATATTATCATGAAGCATAATTATTATCTCTAACAGAGCAAATCACAAGAGCAATTTTAGAAAAGCTTGTAATGGTACAGAGAGGATAAATTCGCAGTAATTCATTATCAAAGATATTGTATTAATGACTCCTACTAAACATAGTATTTTGTTCTTCTTTGATAGTTTTTTCAACATCAAAATATCTGTGTGCTACTTTATACAAGTCTACAGCTTCCTCTCCATAAGCTTGTATTCCATACTGAATCCCGTCACTACAGGTTACTTCAACACAATAGAACTTTAAGCCGTTAGTCAAATAGGATATATTATTAGACATTTTTGTTATCTGACAAGATACCTTGTTGCATTTGTAGTTATCTTCTTCTTGCTCCTGTTTTCCTCTCTTCTTATATCTTGATTGCATTAGCCGTTGCAATGCATCGATGCTATTGTAATACAATGAGGTCCTCCCACTTTTTTATTGTCTAGATTACTCCTTCCTTAATTCTTGTGTTAAGAATCGAACATCCTCCTCAAATATTCCTGACTTTTGACTTTTAAAAACACAAAATTCTATTTTTGATAAGACATCGATTTGTGAAATCACTATTGGTCGTATCATAATCAATATGTCATCGATCTTTTGTTGCCTTATAATAGAAGAAGCAACTTAGTTAGAGGGAGGGGGATAGAAGAAAGTATTATACCATAAGTATACGGTAAAATAAGGTACAATGATTGCCCTCATGATAGTTAAAGTTATTGAGGGCATTTGAGAGACTCTTATTTGGAAAATTGATTAGTAGGAAGTGCTTTTTTCAATCGATAAAGGATACTGGTTTCATTGTTCAATAAGAAAGCAAAAATAAAAGATCGGCTAACGATTCTCTTTAATCAAAAGATAATTTGAATCTGTAGATGCTCATTAGCAAGTCATCTCTTATACAAGGTTTTTTACATCCTAGTGACTATCATCAGCTAGTAATGACTTGATTATTATTAAAGAGGATTAAGATAATATCTCTCAAGAGAAAAGCTAAAAAAGAGATACTATTTATTGAGTTGCATGCATCCCCAATAACAGTATAAGAGATATACATAACATTAGTTAAAGCATTAATACTTTTTGGAATCAATGTGTGCTAATAGTTAAGGTCTTATTCTAAATTCTGATTTTCTTCCTTATTCTTCTTCTTTTCTCAATAACCATCTCAAAGTTATTCAGAGGTACAATTTATACAGTTTTATAAGAAGAAATCCAATACTTCAATGCACATGGACTCTATTTTATGTGTATTTGTTGCTCTAATAATTATTATCAATTGATGTTTAAGGACAGATAGGTAAAATCAACTATATCCTCTATCGAGTATTTCTCAAAGTTTGGTCCATTTTACCTTCAATCTGCATAAAGATTTTCTTGCTGGTTTGATTATTCATTGGACATAATTCTGGACTATGAGTTGCAAATATTCCAAACAACTTTGGTTCAAATTCATTATATTCATCGGTGCTCAAACCATAAAGGAAATATATTCAGAGAAATGCGCATATTGTGAATGAATCAATCATATATGTACCTTACCCAATTACAAATATCTGTGTTCATTACTAGAATATTCATAGGCTTTTAATTGTATTACGTCTGTTAAGAATAACCCATAGTCTTCACAGTTTTTATGACTGTTCTATAGTGAGAATTTTTCACTATGCGTGTTAAATTAAAAAGTGAATTTCATTAGTATTGACAATTTGGCAAAAAACAATCTGCATTCAAAAAGATTCTTCTTCTTTTTCTTCTTGATGTATTGAAATATCTTCATTACGTTACGTTACTTTACTTCCCGTAATGTAGATAAACCCTGTCTAGTTTTAATAGAAGAATTGCCTAGCTCGACAAG
>DASQRW010000117.1:0-3067 GCA_035642715.1 Nitrososphaeraceae archaeon
GCATCAAGCAAAGCTGGTTTACCGCTATTAATAGCACAAAATCTACATCCTCTACTACATATGTCTCCCATGATCATAATTGTAGCCGTTCCTATTCCCCAGCACTCTGATATATTAGGACATCTTGCTTCTTCACAAACGGTATGAAGGTTTAGCGACCTAAGTGATTGTTTAACCTTTGTATAATTTTCTCCTGCAGGGGCTCTTACTCTAAGCCACACTGGTTTTCTTATTAGTTCCATTTGTACTTTTAACTAACCCTAACCACAACATCCATAATAATAAGAGTTAATATTCGTCAATTATATTGTTGGCTTACCTATAATGAAAACACCTTTTTATGATATTCATAGATCCTTTGGAGCAAAAATGCTAAACTTTCACGGATGGGAAATGCCTCTACACTATTCTTCTGGAATAATCAATGAACACCTCAATACTAGAACAAACGTTAGTTTATTTGATGTCTCACACATGGGTCGTTTTGAAGTTAAAGGCACCGACGCTTATGATTGCCTACAAACTTTAGTTACTAATGACGTCTCAAAATTAAACAACCATAATGCATTATATTCTCCTATATGTTATGATAATGGTACAATAATAGATGATTTAATCATATACATGATTAATAGGGAGAAATTCCTTATTGTAGTTAATGCTTCAAATAGAGAAAAGGATTTAGAATGGATTATTAAGCATCCGAAATCAGCAACTGTTGTTGAAGATGTCAGTGATAAAATTGCTCTTCTAGCACTCCAGGGTCCTCTTGCTCAAAATCTCCTAGAGAAAACAGCAATGGTTGATGTAAACCTGAATCAGTTAAAACCATTTGATCTTATTATTACAAATATTTTTGGAATAGAATGTATGATATCAAGGACCGGTTATACAGGAGAAGATGGTTTTGAGCTATTCTTTGATTCTTCAAAAATAGAGATTTGGGATAAGCTCATACAGTTAGGTTCCACATTTAACATTAAACCAGCTGGTTTGGGAGCCAGAGATACACTCAGACTAGAGGCTGGTTTGATGCTTTATGGGAATGACATAGATGAAAATACTACTCCTTTAGAGGTCCCACTTAAGTGGACGGTAAAATTTGAAAAGAAAGAGTTCATTGGAAAAAAAGCTTTGATAACCCAGCAGATAAATAGAAAGCTTGTGGGATTCGAGGTTCTAGAAAAAAGGGTAGCTAGACATAGAAATGAAGTATTAATGAATAGCCAAAAGGTAGGTTTTGTGACAAGTGGAAGTTTTTCACCAACTTTAAAAAAGTCTATTGGCTTTTGTTTTGTACCAATGTACGTCTTGCCCAATCAATTAATTGAAATTAATATTGGTGGTAAATTGTATAAAGCAAAAGTTCTTAGTAGTACACGATTCTATAAGCGAAAATAAAAAATTTTTTATGGTTTGTACAACATTAAAAATAGATCTTTGTGATTGAGAAGATAAGATTTACAAAAGAACACGAATGGATTGTAATCGAGGAAGGAATAGCTATTATGGGAATCTCAGACTTTGCTCAGAGACAACTTGGTGATATAGTTTCCATAGAATTGCCTAAGGTTGGTAGTATATTTAGACATATGCAATCAATGGCTATAATTGATTCAGTAAAGGCTTCTTCTGATATATATTGTGCCATGAGTGGGGAAGTTGTGGAGGTTAACGAGGAGTTACTTGAGCATCCTGAGTGGATAAATCAGTCTCCATATAAATTAGGTTGGATCGTAAAAGTGAAACCATTGAATATGGAGGAATTTAACAGTTTGATGACAAATGAGCAATATAATAAGTTCATTGGTGAAATGGAAGAAGAGGAAGAGGGAGAAGAAGAAGAAGATCAAAGAGGAGGCAGATATCAATTATAATGAATTATTCCCCAATAACTGAAAATGATAGAGAAGAGATGTTAAAACGAATTGGAGCAAGATCGATAAATGATTTAATCATGGATTTAAAGCCGCCTCTTAATGAAAAACTGGATCTCTCTGAGCCAATGAGCGAGCTTGAACTCATGGAACATATGAGAAATATATCACAAAAGAATAAGATCATGAAATACTTCATTGGGGCTGGATCTTACAACCATTATATTCCGTCTGCAGTAAACCATTTGCTAATGAGGGGAGAATTCCTTACAGGATATACCCCATACCAAGCAGAAATGAACCAAGGAACTCTACATACCATGTACGAATTCCAATCATTCATATGTCTTCTTACAGGCATGGATGTAGCTAATGCTTCTATGTATGAAGGTTCATCTGCGCTGGCAGAAGCCGTATTGCTCTCTTCATCTTATAATGGAAGGAATTGCATTTTTATAAAGAATGGGCTTAATCCTCGATATTTGGAAGTTTTAAAAACATATTGTGAAGGAGCAGATCTCAAAATTGTAAATGAGATTGATCAGAACACAGCTTGCGTGATTGCTCAGAACCCTGATTTCTATGGAAATATTGAGAATTTACAGTATATATCCAAACAGGCACATAAGGTGGGTGCACTCTTTATTACTTGTGTTGTCGAGCCAACCTCTCTTGCAATATTAGAACCACCAGGAAATTATGGTGCAGATATAGTAGTCGGTGAAGGACAGTCCTTTGGTATTCCAGTAAACTTTGGAGGCCCATACCTTGGATTTATGGGAGTCAAGAGCTTCTTATTAAAGAAAATTCCAGGAAGGATTTGCGGAATGACTACAGATTCAAAGGGAAATAAAGGCTTTGTGCTGACGTTTCAAGCGCGGGAACAACATATAAGAAGAGAAAGAGCTACAAGTAATATAACAACAAATGTTGCACTGATGGCCGTAGCTTCGACTATTTATTTGGCACTTATGGGCAGGAATGGATTAATCAATGTTGCAAAACTTTCTTACAGTAGAGCACACTTATTGCACAACAAATTGAAGAGCATTGGCTTCGAAGCTTTAAACAAAAAACCATTTTACAATGAGTTTAATATGAAGGCACCTTCGGGGTCTTTGGAAAATATTTCTTCAAACTTGCTCAAAAATGGAATTCTTGGCGGTCTTAATTTAGCTGAAGATAAAATA
>DASQRW010000118.1:0-5230 GCA_035642715.1 Nitrososphaeraceae archaeon
CATTTCCCGTTTGGCATACAACATAGAACATATAGTTGCAGAGACAACCTCGTAGTAGTATTCCTTAATCAGACTGGGACACACCAAGGGGAATTCCAAGGAAAGCCACTAACAAACAAACCAGTAAGTATTAGATCTGCAAAATTATTTTAATGTGAATGAATTTTTTGTTCACTTAAATTAGCATCATTGACTGGTCAAGTGTAACCCAATCTCACAGCCACAACTTCAGGAACAAGAACATGAGCAGCAAAAGATGTTCAATTGCTTTTTCTGTAGCCAAGCTTATTTAAGAGACATTGAGCGTAATGAACACATAGACGCTGAGCATCCAGGTAAGATGTACTATCCAACACCGGAGCACTTTGAGAAGTGTCTAGATAATCAATAAAGAATATAATGTATGTAGGAACACTTATGTATAGAGGGAATTAAGATGACCTAAATAGTGACGATAGTAACAATAATAATAGCAACAGTTGTTGGTGCAATGCTACTTGCTGATGTTGGATTATTATTTCCGTTTGTAAGTAGTATGTCAGCTGCTGATAAAGAAGATGTAGATGATGAGGATTCATATGATCATGAATATTCAGATGATCATAGTTCTTCTTTATCATCATTAGATTCACGTTATAATGTGATAGAGGCAGCCTGCTCTACTGGCAGTATTATTACTACAGAGGGTACTAATGACCATGATATAATGCAGGGATGTGATCTTGAAGATATAATGTATGGTCAAGCTCAAAGTGATATACTTCAGGGTCATTTAGCTAATGATAAGCTATTTGGTAATGGTGGAGGTGATAATCTACAAGGTGGCGCAGGAGGAGATGAACTGTATGCTGGAAGAGGAGATGATGTTATTTTCGCAGGATTTGAGGATGACTTTCTAGTAGCTGGAAAAGGTAATGATGAATTATATGGAGAGGCTGGAAATGATATTCTAGAAGGAGGAACAGGTGCAGATTATTTTGACTGTGGAGATGGTCTTGATGTGATAATAGACTTTGAGCCAAGTAAAGGTGATACACACACAAACAACTGTGAAGATGTAAGAGAACATCTCTAAGAAAATTTCATTCTATAGCCGAAAAATTTTTGAAGAATTTAACTCCTTTATGTTCCAGAAAGGATTTAAATATATATTATAATTGGTAGTATAAAGTATCTTCTTCTTCTTCTCCTCTTTCTGAACCCAAATCACCAGGCTGGATGCGCGCTGTACAAATTGGCCTAGGTATAATAGCTGTGATAATATCGATATCCATCCTTGCTTCTCCAGCATCGGCTGTCGTTACAAGAGTCATATTACTTGCAATAATTTTGTTAGTAGTTGGAATTGAAAAAGTCCTAAGCGGTATATTTATCCCAAGAAAATCACGTTGGGCTAGCGTAGGTCTTGGTATTATAGTTATTATATTATCGATCATAGTTCTGTCATTCTCAGTAGGAACAGCCGCATTTTTGATACTCTTACTTGCAATTGCTTTACTAATTGATGGTATTGCAAGAGTAATTCATGGTATTGCAGACAAGACATGCCGTAGTTGGTCTAGGATATTCAGAATTGCCGCAGGTGTAATAGCTATTGCATTAGCTCTAATGATAATCGCATCTCCTGTTATAGGAGCAGCTCTTGTAGGCATATTACTAGGAATAGCTCTGTTAATAATAGACATTGAAATCATAGCAAGGGGTGTCTCGAAGAAAAATATCATTAAGACGATCTTAAGTGGATAGAGAGAGACATCCCAATTTTCTAAATATTTAAGATTATATATTCTCTTTCAAATCTTGATTATGTTATGGTCTTTTTAACCTTAAATTCACATAATTCTACTAAGCCTAGATATATGTTATGTCATAACTCTTAAACTAAATCATTTTAGATTGTGCAAGTGGATTACATACACTAGTGTATTACATCCCCACCGAACCCGTTGTGATATCACTGCTTTATTAGGATTCCAGGCGAATAAAAAGGAGAGAAAAATAAGTGTGTTAAAAGTAAGAGGATGAGAATCATCAACAGACTCATATTCAATGTTCCTATTTGCAATGAGGTCACCTAAGACTAGAGAAATGCACTGGAAGATTAAGGATGTTTTTTGATTTTATTGATATCCTTACTGGCTCTATGCTGGAGCGTTCCAAAGCCTTCTATGATAGAGCAAAATAAGGCTATGGTATTATCAGTCTCTCTGCATCATGTCTTCAATAAGTACTACTTTTATTATACATAGCAATAATTTACAAGGAGTAATTGACAATATCTGCATACATCATTAATAAACACACAATAAGACAAACCAATATTTCTAACCCCACAGCGCTTAGAAGGGAGATGGTGGAAAATCCTGAAGAGTCTTTATGGATTCATGGGGATGAACCTGAAGATATATTTCAATTACAAGGTATTTTCGGTCTACACCCATTATCAGTAGATGCTGTCATACATCAGAATCAGCCTTCAAAGATTGAGGAATATGATGAATATTTATTTGCAATTGTAGATGGAGTAAGATATGATGATGAAGAACAAAAACAAAATAAAAATGCTGGTGATGAATATAGTGTCAGGCTTATAGAAGACGATCTTTTCATATTTTTTGAACGGCGTTGGATTATTACTATTAATTTCTATAATCATCAATTTGAAGAGAACATTCGAAAGAAAGTTAGAAACCTACAACAATCAATAGCAGCAAGTAAACAGTCATCTAGCAATAGTAGTAAAGATCGTGGGGGTATCTCTGGAATATGCGAAATTATATGCCGTCTTGCAATAGAGGAGATTATTTCAAGTTATTATCCTATATTAGATAAAGCTAACAATCAACTTGAACAAATAGAAGAATACATACTTGATAGTCCATCGAAGTCGCAGTTATCAAATATACTTATAGTTCGAAGAAAAATAAGTTTTTTGGAAGGTAGCCTAGGGATGGTATCAAGAGCTTTTCATGAGATTATCAGTGGCGTTGTACAAACAAGGCTTAGCGATGATTCTAGAAGACAGATTCGTTCTCTTAATGACAGAGTCACATATTTAAGAAATAATATAGAGAATATGCATCATAGAGTTATCAGTTTGCGAGAAGCTTATAATTCCTCGTTAACTGCGAATTTGAATGAAACTATCAGGACACTTACAGTTATTGCTACAATAGTCCTCCCTCTTACGTTGATAGCAGGTATTTATGGGATGAACTTTGATATTATGCCTGAATTACATTCACCGTTTGGTTACTACTATTCTCTAGGTTTAATGGCAGCAGTAGGTGGCGGAATGATTGCTTATTTTAAATGGAAGAAGTGGATTTGAGCTGTAATAATAATAATGGCAGTAACTTTGAATGAAGAAAATCTCTGTATATCTACTATGCTAAAAGAAAAAACCCTGAACCGAATTTGATTCTATAAACATGTATGAGCCATTCAAAGCATAGCCATAAAAGAAATTTTCCTGTAAAGCGAATAAGTTATCCTTACCATTTGAATTACTATCTGAAGTTGACAAAAGCATGGCTAGAGAAGGCTATATGGATAGATCTAAGGCTATTCAAACCGCATTTCTTTTTTACTAGATGATTATGACTGGAAGTTAGGAAATAAAGAATATGGTGTTGGCCAACACCGCTGCCTAATAAAAATTCAAAGACGAACTCTATATCTTGGGTTAAGATAAGTTAGAATAGATCTCTTAGACTAAATCAGTTTACATTGAACAAATGGATTACATAAACTAGTGTATTGCATCCTACCGAACCCGCTAACTATACGGCTTTATCAAGAAGGTATTGTAGTTGTTGATGTTGCATGCATGCACTATCTCTAAATTAACATAACTGACACTCATAGTAAGAATTTCTGACTGATTTGCGCTTCTAGGCTTGCAGCACTGATAAATCCTTGGAATCATATAACTGACTATGACTCATAGAAGTAATAATAATAATAAACCAAATGGAGAAATCACCCCTGTTGCTGTTGTAACAGGTAGCTCAAGCGGCATAGGATTTGAAACAGCCCTTCTATTGGCAAGGAGTGGATTTCATACTTATGCTACAATGCGTAACCTAGAAAAATCTAAAAACATAACAGAAATAGCCAATACTGAAAAATTGCCATTGCAAGTTGTTCAGCTAGATGTCAATGATGATAGATCTGTCAAAAATGCAATTAACAAAATAGTAGCAGCAGCGGAAAACAAGAGAATCGATGTATTAGTAAACAACGCTGGTTATGGAATTTTTGGATCTCTTGAGGATACATCAATAGAAGAGATAAAAGCACAATTTGAAACTAATTTCTTTGGAGTAATACGAGTAACACAGCAAGTTCTTCCTGTCATGAGGAAGCAGAACAGTGGTGGTGGCGGCACAATAGTAAATGTAAGTTCAGTTGGAGGGCGTATAGGTGTTCCTGTTTTGTCTGCGTATCAAAGTACAAAGTTTGCATTAGAGGGTCTAAGCGAATCAATGTCATATGAACTAGAGCCATTTGGAATTAGAGTAGTTATAATTGAACCTGGTGTTATCAGAACTAACATTATGAACTCAAGCACTTCAGCAGAAAAAGCTTTAGACTCAAAATCTCCATATTTTCCACTGATGCAAAAGGTAAAGAACCACTTTAAATCAATGATGGAAAATGCATCATCATCATCCCCACCAGAAGAAGTAGCAAAGGTTATACTACAAGCCATAACATCTGAAAATCCACAACTAAGATGCACTGTAGGTAATGATGCTGCTACTATTATACAAGCAAGAATGAATATGCCTGACAAGGAGTTTCGAAAAATGGTGATGCAAAACTTTTCAATGTAGATCTCCTGGTATGATAAGCACACTAAGCGTCATATGTCAAGTGTCATAGTGTAGCCCGCCATCATCACTTCCAACGTATCTCAAATCATATGTTCGTAATCCTATTTGCATAGACATATGACTTTATCTGCTAGTTTATCTTTCTTTTATTTGGTGAGTGCTCTAATAAATTCCTCCGTAGATAATAATGTATGACCATAATTGGGGAAATTAACTTGTATAGTTGTTTTTATTTCTTCCTAGTTGAATGCAAGAGCATTTAAGCCATTTGTAGAGAGGATTCATTGCAACGGGGGTCGACTGACCTTCATTTATGCTATTGATATATATTATACAATGGTTAATAAAGTATGGCTATGTTAAATTATCTTCTTCCTCTTGCTACTCAAAAC
>DASQRW010000119.1:0-7839 GCA_035642715.1 Nitrososphaeraceae archaeon
AAAAAAGCTAAAATTAATATTCATAGACTGCGGAACAAGAGACGAGTTTAATCTTCAGTGGGGTGCAAGGATACTACACTCTAAACTTAAGAAGATGAATATCAAGCATTATTATGAAGAGTTCGATGATGGTCATATGAACATAAACTATAGATATGACATCTCGCTTCCAAAAGTGTATTCAGTCTTATCCTAGATACACTTCATCATCTTACAAGGAAAAGTGGTAGTTAAAGCTATTTCTGCTGCTGTTATAGCTATTGTTAGGCTAGAAAAAACGTATAATTTGATACTTTCCTAAAAAGAGAATAGATAAAAGAATTTGCGATAATCATAATCCAGTTCTACGGAGAGTTACAAACATCAGACTTTAAATATAACAAATACTGTTGATATATTATATAATAACCATGACCTATGATTCTTCAAATACAAGATTTGGTAAGAATAATAATCCTACTCATTTCATAGTATTGGATGCAATAGGAAGAGGCATTAAAGATATTGATAGAATAGCTAAAGCTACCAGACTACCAAGAGAGGAAGTTGAGCTTATTGTAAATGATCTATCGTCCCAGAGACTAATAATCAAGGAAGAAAAGAAAAGACGATTCTTTGGTGGCAAAAAAATAGAGACTAAGGTGACAGAGACAGGTTTAAGAATACTAAATTCAAAGAAGCAAGAATTAGAAGAACAAGCTCAGCAGTTAAGACAATGGCAAGGCAATGGTAATACTACTCAGCTTCAAAGCTATATGAATTCTAACAGATCATGGATACCCTTTATGTTATTCTCTGGAATTATGGATGTATTATTCTTTACGTCTATGATGTCTATGATGGGAATGGCAATGAATCCAATGGAAAGCCAAATGGCTGCAGAGAGTGGAGCAGGAGCAGGTGATACGACTGGTGGTAGCGACACTGGTGGAGAAGATAGCAGCCAAATAGGAGGAGAAGCAGATACATCAGGAGACTTCGGAGGATTTGATGCGGGAGGGTTTGGTGATTTCTGACATTTTATCTTATGAGAGCAAAGAGTATTTGTACTAGTCGTCACGGCCAGAGAGTGAGAGGTAGTCATGATATTGTAAATTAACTAATACAATTGATATTGTTATTGTGATATTAATAAAGGCATAATTGGCGTAATAAGCGTCATGTATAATACCCCCTTGACCATCAAGCAACAGATCCACAAAATACAAAATTCTTTCTATTAGACAAGATTGGTGGATATTGGTTCCATCTTAATCAGCTCTTTCAGTATATCATCAATAATTACTCTGTACACAGCAGTATAAGAACTAGTAAAGCTAGCGGGTTCGATGATAAAATTGATATGAAAAACTTGTTCAGCATTTTAAAATAAAGACAATAAGCCTTTCAATAATATTTTAATCAGAAAAATAATATTTACTTTCTAACAGCTTTCTATGGAATGCTTTCTCTTATACATGTTGAAAATAAAAGGACCATAACACACAACACTATGTCTCTCTACCCCCCATCACTCCCTTCTTTATGAAATGTTATAATCACTCTTTGATTTCTTTGAATGCAGTGCCGCCTTTCGAACCTTATCGCCAACATCAGCTTGAAGGTCGTTCATAGTCAGTTCACCAATCTTCAGCTTTTCCAATATTTGACCCACGGTTAAAGATACCACCTCTTTCTTACCAGGCATATTTATCGTGTAAACTTCCAGAAGAAAATTTGATGGCTTACCTTTTTCATTTAATACCCACAAGAGCTCTTCTATCATATCACGGATATTGACTAACCTAGCTGAATATTCGTTAATAGATATAGTATTACGTTCGGATAATGCCTTAACTAACATTTCTGCAATCGTTTTAGACTGTCCTTGAAGCATATCTATTCTTAATCTGATATCCTTTTCATTCCTCAATTGTTAAATGAAAATACTCTTTAATGTATTAAATGCAGCTACGTTCAAGAGAATGAGACTAGTATATCATCATTTACTATTATGCCTAACAATAACTATTTAGAGTTGCGTATCATAGGAAATATAACAGGATATACATTAACGAATTTCATACAAATAGAGAGAGCTCAAATATTGATAATATATCAATATCGGGATTGATAGATATTGCAATAGCAATAGGAGCTAATAGAGTCGAAACTACCTCTTTCAGTTTGTCTGATAAAAAATTAGATTAGATAAATTACTAAAGTGACTAATTATCAAGTATTATCTATATTGAGCGATTAGGACGTTTTTCTGCGCTTATCTATTGCTAAGTCTGCATTTTGAATATGGTTTACAAGACGCTACATGCTCTCCATTATGCTGCTGATTTCTCTGATTGGATCGTTAAAGCTTTTGCAGAATAACTATATACTAATTATAACCATATTTTATCTACATTATATCATACCCATCTAAGACCTGAGGTTAGTTGTAGGTTAGTCTAATTCTGATTATCATCTATGTAGTGAATGAGGAATAAACAATAAAAATAAATAAAATTTTTAATTGCTCATTATCAATCATAGATTTTCTGTTAAAAGCTGCTCTTTGGTTAGTCTAGGTGGCAATATTTTTCCTGGATTAGCCTTATATGCAGGAACGCCAATTCCTACTACAATCATAGTACTCTTATTGCTTGCATGAGGAGAAAAAAACTCTGTTACAGCATCATCGAAAAATGTAGAACCTGAAGCACCTATTTGTTGAGCATAAGCAGCAAGATAAATCTTTCCTGCGATGACTCCGGCTTCAAATTGCGAAGCTCTATAACCTCGATTGCCCAATGATTTTAGAACAGATTGTAAGTCTGTCATTAAAAAAAATACAGCACTAGCATCACTAAAAAGAGATTGCCCCAAACAAAGATATCCAGACATATTTCTTGATACATTTCTTTTGAGTTGTTCTAAAGATTGAGAGTTTCGATTAAAGAAATATCCTCCGGGAGTAATGCCATTGATATCATTAGCTATAAGATAAATATCAATCAAACTATCTCCATTTTCTTTAAAAATATCCAGAGGCACTCCTCTAGTTGAGCTCTGAAGTATAGTAGACAGAACTGAAAATGAGACTGAACTCCTAGAAAATCTGCGGGAAGAACCTCGTCTTAAAATGACTTCACATAAATTAGGAACATTAGATGAATTATATTGGTCCCTTGATAAAGGTTGTCTATCCAAGATTTCTGCTAGGGCAGAACTCTGTTTATAGACAGGTATTATTGAAGGATTGTCTTCATTAATCCATTCCTTGACTTCTTCTTTACTAAAAAGTTTGGAAGAATCATTTAATATCCAAATTTCAGGATAATCTGTTTCACCTTTTTTTGATAGAGGGCGAATCTTTGGAATAGGTAAATATGGAATTAGTTTGTCCTCTTTTGGTAGTAGGTCTTTAGATAATCCTATCCCAATGGCTGCCATTACTACTGCTTCTTCTCGGTGATCTTCTAAGCACAACAACTGACTGATTTTATCGTCTACAAAGCCGATGATTAAACGAGTAGGTAATCCCATAGATACAGTCGTTGCAAGGAGATTAGCCGCTATGACACCAGAGTCCCAAAACCAGTGACGGTAAGAACGAGCCTGATATTTCCATGCATTTCGCCAAGCAATTGAAGTAAATATTATAGTAATTGGCGAAGTTATTATACTCTTATTATCTCCAGCAGCCGCAGCCAATTCAGACCTATAATCTCCCGTACGAATTTGAGTAAGTCTAAAGTCTGCTGGATCAAAGTGATATACGCCAGCTTTCAAATCTGCTAAGTCTTGGCAAACAATATACAATTCAATAGGATATAACGCACCTGTCGCAGATGCAGCGCGCATATAATAAGTGCTCAAAGGATACTTGATTTCTCTTGTAATGCCTCCTGAAAAGAACAAGATTTCGGCTAGGCTTTTTGTATTTAAGTTGGTCCTAGTAATATCAGGAGCTGCATTTTCCGACGTTTGTGGATAGATTCTGCTAATAGAGGTAATGGCATTTAGTGTATGTTGAGAAAAATCTAATGGAAGAGGATATGACAATAGTTCAGTATATACTTTGAAAGGTAAAGGTCGGTTATCCAAGTCCAAATAATGCCTTGAAGTCATCAGGCTAATCTCTGAATGCTTTGTGGATTCATGATAATCTAAAGCATACTTGATATTTTTATTCACAGTTATATATCATCTGCAAATATAGTATATATAAAAAATTAAGTATTTATGTTATTATCTAGTTCGTACAGGACTATATAGAATACCTAAGTTGGAATTATAAAAATATCTATATACTTTAAAATCATCTCAAAACGAAATCAATATCTATAGATATAGATTGAAAAAAATTATATGTCATAGATTAATATGCTCAATAATTTATATTTGAAATGCGAAAACGGTAGAATAATCAATGAATAATGGTCTTGCTAAATAAAGAAGATGATAAAGAAATGATTTAAGACATCTACCAAATAATCAGAATACCCATTAGCCTCGTTTGAATGATATCCAAAAATACAATAAAGAAGACATAATATAAAATATAGTAATAGCCAAAAAGATTGCATGCTTTGATCACAAATAGACAAATTATTATAGAGATTTTTGATGTTTATATTAATAACTTATATTTGTTATTTAGAAAGCTTGCCTTCCTATCCAGTATGAATAACCTTTATGTATCTTGGTAACGAGATAATAAACTGTAACATGGCATCAAGAAAAGATATGGAACGAAAAGATATAGAACGAAAAGATGATACAACAACAACAACTTCTACGACAAGCTCAACTACCGATACATCGTCATCAGAACCACGCCAGCAACGACAGCAACAAAGAGAACAACAACAAGCAGTCAACAGAGCACTAGATGAGACCAAAGACAACATCAGAAAGTCAACAGATGAAGCAAGAAGTCAAATTCCACGTTACACTCAAGCGGTTAGTGATTATCAAGAGCAGACTATTCAAGCTGCTAGAGAAATAGCAGATACCTTTTTAGAATCACAGAAGGAGATCATCAACTCATTCCAATCGGCATGGAGGCCATATATGGAAAATACGTCTACAACAAATTGGATGTCTCCAAGAAATATAGCTGAGATATATGCAAATTTAGTTAGTAGTTTTGCCAACAATGTGATTATTGCAACCAGACTTACAAATAATATGATATTTGCAAATTTGGAAGCATTCAAGACATCTATGCAGCATGCAAAAGACAATACAAAAGAATTTTCAAGATTAGGTGTTAATACTGCAAAGACATTTGAACAAACATCTAGAGATAGTACGAGACAGACTGGTACGACAAGAGTTTCAGTAGAAACACAAGAGGAATCAGATAGGTTAAGAAGATTTTAGGAATTTGTCAAAGAATATTATTCTCTCTCTTATTTTTTAATATTTATTAGCAAAGGATGATAACTGAAAAATGATAGATAAGCCGCCTAATTCTGA
This sequence comes from Nitrososphaeraceae archaeon, assembly GCA_035642715.1. Lineage (GTDB taxonomy): Archaea > Thermoproteota > Nitrososphaeria > Nitrososphaerales > Nitrososphaeraceae > JAJNBK01. Next base: position 5,458 of record DASQRW010000119.1, read on the forward strand.
TAGAACTATCAGATCAGCAATAATAGATGATAAACCCGATATGTATAATACACTAAATGAAAACTTTATTAGAGCATTAAATGAGATAGCAAAGTTTCAACCCCAATATTTGCAATCAGTATCTAATTTGCAGCTTGATTTCATACAAACAATAAAGAATATTATCCAGAATACAATATCTGCTCAAAAGCAAATGGCTAGCAACAATAACCGCAGCAACAGGTTCTGGAATATTCCTCCTTTATCAGTACCAATACCGTATATAGAGCAATTTGCAAGGCAATTAAACGAATTTACCAACAATACAATTAGATTCTCTAATCTCAACAACCAGTTTACTATCACCATACTAGATGCGATAAGGGAGAATTTGAATATCTATAATAGAGCAACAGATGAATTGAGTACGTATAATACTAATATGGTAAAGGCCTGGAACTCATTTTTTGCTGCTAAACAATATTGAACAATAATATAAGCTTTGATTGTCAAGATATTATGTCATTTCTAATGTTATTTCAATACCTCCTGTAATTCTATATATTCTATCTATACATATATCATTCGATCATCCTCTCTAATAGAATTTAAACATCAGTTCCGTTACCGATTTTTACAACAAAGCCACAGCTCATTTGCGGTTCAAATGTACCGTTGATCAAAAGACAACTGTGAGAATACATGTAATACTTACAGTCTTTACACTGAAATCCTTCTGCACCTTTACCAATAACGTAGCCATCCTCATAATTAAGTTTCCTTCCAGTTTTCTTTACAAAATCCCATACAATATCACCTGGTAACATGCCCTCACCTTTTGGAGAGAAAAATTTTGAGATCCCATGCTCATTATTGATATCACCTTCTACAATATGACATATTTTCTCGTCTGGTAGATTAAACTTACACTTCATGCAACCTTGATCGTTTTCGCTATTATCGGTTTGTTCTCGATAATCGGCCTCACTTTTAGAGATCTTTTTTCCAGAGCTCAAATGACGAAATAATGCTGCGTCTTGTGGCTCCATATCTTTTTCTTCTTGTTCTCCTGTTGACTTAGCAATAACTGATTCCTCCATCTCTCTATCAGAGTAACGCTATTCCAATACCGATATATATATACAGCAATTATCAAAAATCATTTCACTAATAAATCGAAGATTACTAAATTGATTTTATTCTTTCCCTTTACCTTTTTTGGTCTAACGTCTATTATCGTGAGATATCTTTACCTTTTTTGGCATTTCTCTTTTGGTAATTTTTCTTGCTAAATATCGGTCTGTCGACGGTTTGGGGGATACTATATATATATATACTTTAATATCGACAAAACTGAACTTTAGCAATTACTAGAAAATTTAGCAATTACTAGAAATTAATAATTTAATTTCATTATATAGTCTCATACTAGTTACTTTAATAGAGCTAAAAAGATGTGAGGAGCATTTTCTTTTTATTTAACATTTAATATAATCACCCACGATACGAAATATCCCAATAGAATAAATAATTGTTCATTTGTATTATCTATCTGTCTTCTGCTTCTATGTGGCTTCCATCCCCTGATTTTATCTTCTTTTGTAATGACTCCTTATCTTTTAATGACTCTGTTATTATTGTTGGATTTCGTTGCTGATCATCTTTTACTCTGAGTGTCGCTTCTTCTGCTTTTATAATAGTCGATGCTATAGAAGCCTTCTCTTTTTCTAAAGCCGGTATAGTTTGAGTTTGTTCTTTTTTACCATATTTTTCTCTTAGTTGTTCTGACTCTGTCATCATTATTGCCTTTGGTTGCTGCTTCTCTTTTTGTTTTATTGAATCTGATGGATCTTGCTCTTCTTTTTCAACATCTTCTGCCAACTAATTAATTACCTTAGACTTACCAGTATCGACCATTATTAAATAGTTCTGATTTTGTGTATGCTATCCTCATACATATAAAAAACAACCGTTGTGTTATTCAGTTTTATTTTAGTTATAATAAGTGGCTAGAAGTTCACTTATCATATGCGTGTTTTTTTATCTTCCATTCATAATGACTTCAAACATAATTAATATGTCCTTTAACTTCTGATGTGTTCAAATATGTAGATTGTTATCTCTTAAATATTTTATTTATCATTATTATATCATATGTCATCATCATCAACTGAATTAACAGACACGGCATATGACATTTTAAAAGTTTTGGGCAAGGATGCGGACTTTCTGTATGATACGATCGAAACTTATATCAAAGACGCACAGAACGCCAATAAATCAGATTTGGTAGAAATATGGCAGACAATCAAAAAAGATAGGCAAAAACATATGCATATGCTTAAAGAAGCTTTAGAAAAAGAGATTCATGGGTAAATCTTCCCTTAAATTTCTTCTAAAATC
>DASQRW010000120.1:0-5055 GCA_035642715.1 Nitrososphaeraceae archaeon
TTAAAGAATGTTAAGCCGTTAAGCAAAACAGTAGCAGGTAGTATTGGATTACAGCCAAACAGATACATAACACCTGCAGAAGAGGGAAAGCAAATATCATTAAATTCAAATGAGTTTATGCGTGAAGGAATTCATGAAATTGTTGAGAGTAAATATGATGGAGTAAAACCAGCTGAATGCCGTACTAAAATACAATACTGATATTTTGTAATATTCTAAAAATTGGATATGGAGGAATTTAGAAATTTGACAACAACAAAAATATTCAGTATTATTTTTTATTTGACTCTCTTTAGTGGATCTTCTCGTTTTACCACAAGTAATGGTGTAACATTTTCCTGTAGCGAGCTGCAAAGTATCTTCAGTGTCATCATTTGTAATACTTTCTAAGAATTGTGTCTAATTAAGTTTCCATACACTGTGTCAAATCATGCATTAATACCTTTATCCTTTTGACTAATGAGGCATTGCTAGTTCTCTCTTGGGATTGAAGTCGTGTTCTCTATTACAGATATATTGTAATCCATATGCTCTAACCATAGCATTGTCCTATGGCAGTACGCATCAATCAGCTGTGTTTCCATACGCCAAAGTCAAAATCTTCGACTGCTAGATGATGTGGAATATGAAGACATGTACGGGAAGACTAAGGAGGAAGCAAGCAAGCAAGACAAGAACTGGAGGAACAGGACCGTTCTTCTATGACCAAAAGATAGAACAAGAGCAAGCCAAGCAGAGAGTACCGCGCAGCTACTAACTTTCTTTCATTCTTTAGGTTAGGAGGGATATAAAGCAGTAATAATATACTCTTTCAGCAGCTACTATATATGTATATATATATATGTTAAATGATTAGACAAATCTATATGACATCAATTCTGGAGCCAAATTTTAAAACTATAATAAGAGTACCTTTATCTATTTTGCCAACAACTTTTTCTTCTCCTATAATTATTATGACTATCTTAGGATTCCTGACTACATTAGCATTGGTCATTATTTTTGTGTCACAAATTGATACTGCATCAGCTCAGACCACGCCAATTCAAAATATGAGCGCTAATGTTACGAATAGCAATAGCACATTATCTGTTTCTGGAACTGCATTTACAAAAGTAAAACCTGATAGAGTAGTCATTTCAATAGGAGTTGAAACAACAAACAAAACAGCAAAAGCATCTCTAGCTGCAAATTCTGAATTAATGAATAAGATTATTTCTTCATTAAGGAATTTAGGTGTAAAAGAAAATGAAACTAGCACTTCTTCATTTACTATATCACCTAACTACAATTATACAGAATCAGGAACTATACTGAATATAACAGAATTTACTGTAACCAATTCTATACAGATTGATAGCTCAACTTTAGTCAATATATCAAGTTGGATTGATGCAGCTGTAGCATCAGGAGCCAATAGTATAAACAGCATTGATTTTAGAATATCCAATAACAAATTAGAAGATACTAAAAATATGCTTATTAAGAATGCAATTGCCAATGCAAGGGAGAAAGCTAATATTGTATCTTTAGAGCTTGGATTAAAAGTAATTGGACTTAAATCAATAACTGTTGGTGAATTTGATTATATTCAACCTCCACAACCATTTATGGAAAAGAGATTTGATGCAGCTGGTACCGCCCCCGCTACAGCAGTAACAACACCTATTCTTGCCGGAGAACAAGAAGTGTCTGTTAGTGTAAGTATTGTTTTTCTCATTGGTTGACTGGCCACATTTTATTGGTGATATTGAGTCAACTCAGCATTACTTCTTTTATTTTTGAATTGGATTGCATCTATAAAGCATCCATAAAGCCTTCTCTTTTATGAATCTGATTTTATTGATGTTTCTTATTTTTACTTATAAAATCATATAAAGCCACTATATTCTTATTATATAAGGCATGAAATATAATCTTGCTTATCAGTTAATTACAGACATCTTATCTCAGAAAGATATACTTCTATCAGTTAATAGTGGAAGTGGGATATGCGAAGCTAAAGTAGAAGGAGGCCTATCTTTTAGGATCAAAGAAAAATGGGCAACAATTGGGGATGAAGATAGACCATGGCATATTTACCTTAATATGGATGAGGTTATAGAAGCAAAGTTCGTAAAAGAACCTAGGCCTGATGGAAAACAAAGCTACAGTATAAGATTCTTTAATTCAAAAGGTAATTTGGCAATGCGTGCAAATTTCACCAAAATGTATGACAGTAGCGGAAACCCACTAAAGGAAAAAGTTGCCAAGTTTGACGAAATAGCTTCAAAATATGGAAGCAAAGAATCAATTTCACTAAATGGATGATAAATTGTTATTTGCTCTTTTGCTGTTATATTTTAATACAAACAAATATCTGAAATTCCACAACTAGAGTGACATATAAGCCATATAGAATGAAATTGATTAAGATCTAATATTTTCGCTTTCAGTCCTCAATATTTCTTGTTATCATGCAAGAGAACATGCCATTTGCTTGTCTGTCATATTATAATTGTAATGTAATTCTTAGGCTCCCTAAATGCAAATCCAATGATACAAACTATCATTTCCAACTCAAACCACATTTGTGTCTATTAGCAGTTTGCAGCAGTCACATATTCAATATTTTTGTAATTCCTATAAACAAAGAGGAAAGTGCTAGTTAATACGTTTATGAATATATATTTCTGAGCTAATTTCGACTACACCTAGTGTTATAGGTAGTGGTAACAACATTTAGCTTTCCTAGTCTTTTATCCTTACCTTCAAATACTTAAAGAGTATGATCAATGTCATTGCTCTTAGGTTTCCTTCTACCTTATGGCCTGTGAGAAATAAGCTAATTGCTATAATCAATAAGACAAGACCACTGATAGGGTTTGTGTTTTGGCCTATAACATAATTTGCTATCATGGATATTCCAACAATATACAATGGTAATCCAATATAATGTAGTATTCTATTGACTGGATGCCTATGAGTATTTCTAATGGCCTTCAGAAGGTTAAATGCCAATACAATCTTTGTGGGAGATTAAGAGATTTGAATCTTGTCAGTAAGCAGGTTGATTGTTTTTTATTTCATTCATAACATATTATAAGGATGAAATAAAAAAATATCTAGACTATCGGCTGATTGAAAACCAACATTCTTTTTTCTTTTCTACTCTAAAATAGAGTATACTGTAAATCTTGTATATTTGTATTATACTATTGATACTATCTATCTTAGCAGGAGGATTCTGATGTTACTCTGATATATAGTCTCACTTTAAGACATAAACTTCTAAAATAACAAGCTGCAGACATTTTAGCTTATTCATAGCAAAGATGATTAGATACATTGAATTTCTTGATGCTATATTACATTATCTATGGAAATGACGATTGATGAACTGAATAGAGAGAAAAAGAAAAGTAACACCATATATATACAATAACAAATAAGAAATGATAATCTAATAATAATAATAATTAGTTTTTGAAGAAATTGATTCATGGAAGGTTCTGCATCTTGTTTTACGTGAGCAGAATAGAACTTTAAGATGTAAAAGAATGCCAACAAAAAGAAGAATACTCTAAAGCAGTCAACTCTAAAGACAAATCTTGCTATTTTTAAATCCTGATTATCTATAATCTAAGAAATACATTTGCAAATTACGGAAGAAAGAAAAAAACGCATCATCGCTCTATATTTTGACCAGCACAAAACTTACACCGAAATTGCACAAATAGAAAGAATCTCACCTCGTGGCATAGATGCTATCATAAAGGAAGAACAAGCCAGACGACAAAAATATAAACATCAGCGGCAGCAACAAGAGCTATCCGCCAAACCTTACAAATTATTTCTGAAGGCAAGATAACTGTAGAAGTGGCCATCGCACTAAACCTAAGAGAACCAGAGGTAACCAAAATGTACAGAGAATATTAGAGATTACGGGGATTACATAAACTCAATTTAATATACAAAGAGACAAATGGCAAAATATGGCCACTTTGGAAATTATACAAAGAACTAATAAAGAAAAGACGTATGAGAAAAGAGGAAGTAATCAATGCTGTAGACATTGCTTTTCATAAACTTCCTCATATGGAAAGTCTCTATAGACAGGCCAAAGAGCAGGTGAATAAGATGCAACTCACAAGACAACACTTGCTAGATCATAAGAGGCTAGGAAAAATAAAATATCAATATTAGAGAAAACTGCATTCTATATTGAACTAGTTTGCAAGAGAAAAGAACAACAAGTACAAAAACTTACTGATAAAAAGGATAGAATAGAAAAGTTGATTGCAAATATTCTTAATAATAATAATGATGAAGGCTATTCAAAACTAAAGCATATCATTAAAGAAAATGTTAAAGCCATTTTATCCGACAACAAAAAACTAATATCAATATCCTTTGCAGCAATAATTCAGACTTTACAAAATGACCCAGAAATTATTGAGACAATTTACAACATGGCTAGCGTGAACAATGGCGGACACATCGATAATAACAATAACATTATCAACTACCTTGAAGCCAATAATGACAGCATATTAGATTTAGCAGGAAAGCAATACGAAAACCTTGTAGAAGCGGTGACAAATGATGCTATATCTAGTGCTGATGCTTCTTCTTCGCCTATTCCATATTAATATTGCCGCTGGAATCATCCTCTTCGACACATTTCTAAACCTATTTGATCAAAGTGATAGCCATAGAGCAGAAGGGTCAGAAATTTACTGCAAGTAATATAGGAAATATCTCTTTCTTATATTAAGCGCCTATATTATATCTTAATTGTCTGTTTGTCAACTTCCTAATTATATCTATTATTACAGGCTTGATTATTTTGGGGCAATAATTGTTGGTGCAAAATTACATAATGGATAGAATAGAACAGCATTGCTATGAAATATATATATATGTGAACAAAATAAAAAATCAATTTATGAAGAGTGTAATTGCATTCTCTGTAATGGCTATACTTTTTTTATTATCAGTTACAGTCCTTGGTCATAACGCATCATCTCAGATAGCATATGCTCAAACCAGTAGTGGAGCAGCAACTTTACCTGA
>DASQRW010000121.1:0-2728 GCA_035642715.1 Nitrososphaeraceae archaeon
GATAAAGCTTTGGATGTATTTCTAAAAGATAATCCTAAAAAATATAAGTATAACCCATAGCAAACATACTTTGCAGACGTTCTGTTTCTTTTAAATATATGCATAAAAGAAGTAGGATTCATCCAGCTATAGATTTATCGCTAAGTTAACAGAGCCTAACTGATAACTATGAGTGAAGAAAGCGATAGAGAAGAAATTAAAGACGAAACTCATCATATACAAGATGAAGAACAAGAAGATTTAGACGAGGCAGAGGAAGAAGCCCAAAACAATGGAAGAAGCTAGAGGGGCTGAATGAGAAGATGAAGGCGCTACAGCAATAATAGAACAAATATTTCCCTTAATTTATCTTCAAAGAAATACATCGTTTATGATTGCTTGCATCTTCTATCATCCTTTAATAAATCCAATAGTAAATCCTGCTGACATACTACCAGTTAATGGTATACCAAAGCCAGTCATTGCTAATGAGGAGGCTGTTGTTGCAGCATTGCCATCGCCAAAACCTGGAATATGTATTATTGCATTTGAAATCGTTGTAATAGTATCCTCTGATACCGTTTGAAGTTTACTCCAGTTTATGTTAGCTATCTGATGATATTGTAGGTATGTTAATCCAGCTAAGAATAATCCGAATAGTACAGCTACTATTTTGATTACCTTCTTCAATGCATAGCCAATTAGAACACCTACAAAGAAACCAATACCCATAGTAGCAGCAATAGAGTTGAAATTATTAATATCCATTATAATAATATTATCCACGTGGATATATTAATTTATCGTTATCCACGTGGTCTTTATATGAATTAATTAATTAAGGAATACTGTGCCAAAGTGGAGGAAGGACGAAAAAGAGTTTAAAGTAAATGTTACTTACCATGAACATAGAGGTTGTCAAACCTATATTCCAAAACCAATAATAGAAATGCTGGGCAACCCAAAGAGCATCAAATTTATAGTTAAAAATAATAGGAAAATAGAAGTTGAATTAGGAGACTAATATATTAATTGTAATCTATTCTCATGCTAATTTTAAACTAGTATAGTGGCACAAGACTATAATGCTATAAGTAAAATACTATAGATTAAATGAAAATTTTAAGGTTATAACAAATTACTATCATCGATATGAGCATACTAGATAAAGGTTGAGCAAGCTTTGCCTGAATAGCACCTACTAAGTAGTTTCAATACCTATGGGAGAACTCCATATAAAGAAGGTAGCTTTAGTTATTCTCTAACTTTATATTCATAGTTTAGATAAATCTAGTTTCACTACAGAAAGTGCATATAAATCAGCATTAATATCACTTCTAAGAGATATCCAAAGAGAGCGTGATAGTAATTTATAGGCGATATAAGCCAAAGTACGTTATAACTTTCCTTTTTATTAATAGTTTATACTTGTTATAATAAATAATAACAAAATAATATTGTCTGTCTCTCTGGAAAATTATTTTAATGTGAATACTTTTTTATTCACTTGAAATAGCATCATCATTTGATCGTATCACCAACGCATTCTTCCCAGCTGCAGAAACAAGAACAACAATACCAGAGATTCATCTGCTTTTACTGCGATCAAGCTTATTCAAGCGACAAGGAGAGTATTCAACACATAGATTATGAGCATCCAGGTAAATTATACTATTCAACACCAGAGGACTTGTATCTATTATAATACGCTATATTAAGATAATTAATAAAGTATAATTCAGCTCAGTTAATGACCAATCTACACTTATATCGAAGTGTGATAACCAGATATGAATGGTAGTAAATCAGCCATGGTTACCAATCATGGTAATAAGAAATATTGCAATATATCTATTTGAATAATCTTCTAAAATAATTATATGTCCTTCGATTATAGTTGATATGTTATGGTCATTGCAAAAAATTTGATAGGTAGGTTAGCAATTTCAATTGTTGCATCCTTAGTATTAATAGCAATGCTAGTGAATCCATCTGAATATATTAATCAATTAACATATGCTCAAGATAGTAGCAATTCATATAGCGCTGGATATGATAGAGGTTATGAAGCTGGTCAAAACCACCCAATAAATGAACACATACGTGATGGTGAGTCTGGACATAATGAAGAATATCGTAGCGGCTATCTAGATGGATTCTTAACTGGATGTCTATCTGTAGAAGGGAATGATGAAGACATTTGCAATTCTGCGATGGATGCATAACGGAAATCTGACAATGCTGAGTATATGCTTGTCACCTGTTCTTCCTAATTAGCTCTTGTTTCATCTGTTTAAACTCTTCTTCTGTTAATATTCCTTCTTCTTTTAGCTTTGCAAGTTTCCTTAATTCATCAGCAATTGAAATTGACTGATTGAATGGTACAGTATACTCTTTTGATTCAAGTAATTCGAAGGAGGGTTTTTGTTTTTTTGAAGGTGCTGATCTACTATCATCTTGCATTCCTGAGCGAATTATTTCTAACAAATCTTCTGCCTTATCTTTTGGAATTGCTTCAATAATACCTCCTTGATCATCTTCTCCATCAACTATACTGTCTATCATTCCTAACCTAGTTGAGCTCATTAATCCTGGAGCCTTAAATCTTATTGTAGATGAGAGTAATCCTTTTTCCAGTTTTACACTTGTAATTATGTCATATGGAATATCTACTACATTTTCTTTTATTCCAAGCATATACGGATCTCTGACTATGATTCTTCTGTCTGTTGCATAGATGATATTTGGT
>DASQRW010000122.1:0-12547 GCA_035642715.1 Nitrososphaeraceae archaeon
ATTCTTCATTTGAAAAAAGTGTCATAGAAAGAACGGTACAATATTTTAAGGATAGGACTGAAAGTTTTGATGATTACTTTCCTTGTACTAAGAAGAAAAGGTGCAAATTATATCATGTTATAAATTGGTTGACCATGTTTGTGGATATTCATAATAAACTTATTCAAAATGAGATGATGTTCTTAAGTTAACAGAGCCCATCTCTCCTCCTCCTCCTCCTACTACTACTACTACTACTATTCCAATATCCGGATGTTAACCTGAATAGGAAGACATACCGCTGATCTAACTACTTTCAGTATTTTCTTCATAGGTATTTTGTTCTTATTGGATGAACAAATATTCGAAATTTCAAAAGATGTATCATCATCATTGTAAAACACAAAAAAAATATGGGTTGCATTTACACAATAATCAATTATCTGTTATAATATCATCATGCAAGAATTCCGGGGTTTGATTATATCTCTGCGCCTACTTATTTAGATACTATTTACTACAATGTTAATACTTAATACTACTGGTCATTATATCTTGAATTTAAATGAATCTAACAGCTGTGGTAGATCTAATTTATATTGAAAAGGAAGGCAGGGCCTCTTTACACAAATAAAGAGTTATCTATTATTGCGATTTTAGAGAATACACCTATCTACGAATATTTTGGAGAAATATTTCTTACTGAAATTATGGTATGATAACGACGATGACTATCATAATTAGTGGTATCCGCAATGTAGAGTATAGATAGGAGTTAATTGGAAACTTGGAATATTATAGTTGTCCCGTTGAGTATCATCCTACCAACCCTTACTTTAGCGAGTACATAGATATGTGTGTGTGTGTGTGTCAGACAACAACTAATATCACATGCTAGTCTAGTTGAGACTTTGGATGATGTATTCTCACTCAACGAGTACTTAAATTGTACCGATTTAGCATTAATACTTTTTTCCAAATTTCCTCCATATTTGACTATGAAGCTACAGTAAGTTTGTAATTTCCTTATCTCATTTTCTACTCAGAGCATTTGGTTGAAAGTTTAGAATATAAGAATAAAAAACAATTCAAATGGAGCTAAAAAAGAATCAGCTGGAGTAGTAGTGGTAAGTACAGTTATCAAGAATAATTAAAATTAATCTATTATAACACCATCTTGTTACCACAAGTGTAGCACATATGAATATTCTTTTAAGCTCCTTTGTGAATATATGTATCGGCAGAATAACGTTATAGTAATCAATTAGGAATGGTCTTATTCCATACACAATCATGAAATTTTAAAGAAAATACCAGATGATCCCGATTAACTTTGGAAAGCAGTATTAGAAACAACTAGGTTTTTTAAGATTAGCATTGTAATATGACGCATGTTGACAGAGAGAAAGCCATTACATAAGTGCATTATAGAGCCATCATAAATATTCTATTCATATTCTGGCAAAGGAAAGATTGTAAAATTCAAATTAGCATTTAGTCAAAAAAGTAATTGTCTATAATAGAAATTCTCTTCTTATCAAGACTGAACAAGAGATCTTGCTAGCAGCAGTATGTTTCTCTTTCTTTCTCTTATCCTACGGACAGAATATGGAAGCCAGTGACTTCCATAAGGTATATATTCAGATACTCTAAATTTTCTGTCTACAAGATTTTTCTTTATCTGATCACAAATACCCATTAATAATTGAAATTCGAAATGCTTCTTAATATCGTCGAATTTTTCTGATAATTCGATTGCTTCCTCAATAAGTTTGGAGTCATGAGTTGCAATTGCAAAGGTAGTATTGCTATTGTTATTTTCAAATAACATCCTCATCAATTTAGAGAAATTTGAATTGATTTTATCGGCAGATTGAAATGCATTCTCCTCACTCTCCCTATATGCTCCTTTAACTAATCTAACATTTGCTCCTTCTTCCAATAAATGCAATAGATCACTCGAGCTTCTTTTAAGATAAGACTGTAATGCTATCCCTGTCTGTTTATAATCTTTAAGAAGTTCAAGGTAAATTGCTATTGTATTTTCAACGAATTGACAAGATTCAATATCTATCCACATAAATTTGCCCAAACTTTTTGCTTTATTAGCGATCTGTTTAAAATTATACAAACATGTTTCATAACTAATTCTCAGGCCGATTTGTGTTGGTTTTACTGATATACAACCGTCTATTCCATTGCTTTTTAAGAGAGCCAGCAATAAACAATATTCATTTACTGTCTGCTCAATCTGCGTGGTATAAATACTATCTTCGCCAAGGAAATTGAGAATAGCAGACATTCCTTTATTGTTGGTTTCATTGGCTGCTGACATTGCATCTTTGTAAGTATGGCCAGATATCCACTTTTTAGCTACCCTAAATAACAGTCTTTCTAGTAGAGCATAGTTCTGTGAATGTGATATTCCTGCATACCCATGTTTGCTCACAATCAACATATATATATTGTACAAAGTTATCTATTAACACTTCTAGAAAAAGCTGTGTTTTGTAATCATATACAGGCGTTTTTGGCGACTAGAATAAATAGATGCTTCCAGGAATAGCTTTTAACGTGACCTTAGCCATATACTAATTATCATTCAATCCACACTTTCATGTTATCTGTAATTTACAGTTTCTCTCTCTCTCTCTGATGACAACAACAAATTTACTCAGACTCTGATAGCTTTTAAGGCTCTTCAGATAATATTATTTTATGGTATTTGAGAACGAGCATACTCTCCATAAATTTATGGTGTCAAAAGGAGAGGAAGCGTTTCATGACAGATATGAAGAAGCAATTGAAAACATCAAATCTGAATTTGGTAGAAGATACACAATGATCATTGATGATAAAAACGTTAAATCATCCGAAACTTTCGTTCATACTTCACCTATGGATACAAGAATAGTACTTGCATATTTTCCAAGTGGCACAGCTAAACATACTAGGAATGCAATTAAGGCTGCTAAAGAAGCATTTGAAAGCTGGGGTAAAACTGATTATAACAAACGCATAGAACTCTGCAGAAACGCCGTTGATATTATGGTTAGACGTAAGTTTGAGCTGGCAGCATGGATTTCTTATGAAAATGGCAAAAATAGATATGAAGCAATAGGAGATATTGATGAGGCCATTGATTTTATTAGATACTATTCTGAACAGATGGAAAAGAATAACGGATTTATAGTCCAAACTAAAAGTGCATATCCAAATGAAAAAAGCAAGAGTGTAATGAAACCATATGGCGTTTGGGGAGTAATCTCTCCGTTTAATTTTCCTGCTGCAATTTTAGTTGGAATGAGTATTGGAGCTTTAATTACTGGAAATACAATAGTCTTAAAGCCTTCTAGCGATGCTCCTATAATCGGCTATAAGTTTGCCGAAATTATGAAAGAGGCTGGATTGCCTGCTGGAGTTTTGAACTTTATAACAGGTTCTGGAAGCAAAATCGGTAAGACAATAGTTGGTAGCGAAGATGTTGCAGGAATTGTATTTACTGGCTCACGAGAAATAGGATATAAAATAACAAAAGAATTTAGTAAAGTGAAACCACGTCTAGTAATTGCAGAGCTTGGAGGTAAAAATCCTGTAATAGTTACAGAAAATGCAGATCTTGATAAAGCAATTGAGGGAATTCTTAAAGCAGCATTTGGTTATTCAGGACAAAAATGTAGTGCCTGCTCGCGTGTCTATGTGCAAAAAAGTATAAAGGACAAATTTGTTGAAAGACTTGTAGAGAGGACCAAAACTTTATCTATTGGAAATCCACTTGAGTCTAATATTTTTATAGGTCCTCTGATTAATTCAAATGCTTACAAAAATTATCAAAAATATACTGAACTTGCATCTAGAGATGGCACTGTATTGATAGGTGGCTCTACTAAAAAAGACGGTGATTTCAAGTATGGATACTATGTGGAACCAACCATCGTGGATAGTTTGCCTAAAAATCACAGATTGTTCAGAGAAGAATTGTTTATGCCAATTTTGTGTGTAGCAGATTATGATCAGTTTGACGAGGCCCTAGGTCTTTGTAATCAACCAGAATATGGGCTGACAGCAGGAATTTATAGTAATAAAAAACAAGAAGTGGAAAGGTTCCTTGACAATATTGAAGCTGGCGTAGTATATGTTAACAGGGATATCGGTGCTACAACTGGAGCTATTGTGGGGTCACAGTCATTTGGTGGTTGGAAAGATTCTGGTACAACAGGCAAAGGAGCTGGAGGACCATATTATTTGACACAATTTATGCGAGAGCAAAGCCAGACTTGTATTGAGTAATATGAAGAGATTGAGAATCTACATCGAAAAATAGATTCTTCATATAGATTAAGATGTGCAGGAATATACTAGTTGAAGCTGCTTATGTCATTTAGTAATTTAATGATCTTTTTAACTATAGAGTCGAATATTTAATAAACTCTCATTTTAAGTGGCATAATATCAACAGAAGAAGAAGTCGAAAAAAATTTATTATTATCATTCATAGTAACCATTGCCATTATTTCATCATTGTAATTTACAAAATTGTTACAATAAAAATATCTTTAGCATTTGTTCATTTTTTTAAATATTATATATTTTATATTTACACTTTAGACCAGCTATGTAAAAAAAGAATCTTTTGATAATGTCAGAGCTTTATAAGAGAATAATATATATGTTCACAGATGATGATGACCAGCCATTTCAGTTTTCAGTAAATTCATCAGAGAAAACATATTGCTAGAGCACCCAATGAATCTAGTCACAAATCTATGACAATATCCATGAATCACTTTGAATAAATCCACCTGGACCAATGTATGTTATATATATATATTAATTCATACACTTCCTAGAGAATAAATGCAATCCATGATGTGCCTATGCTGACTACATAATAGAATTGTCTCTTTCTTGTCAAGTATAGATTAAGAATGATTGCAGTCACTGCCATACCAGAAAATCCATGTGTAAAGCGATCAACAGGAGTTACATCATACACGTGAAATGAGTTTTCTGCAAGAAAGTGAGAGCCAAGAGCTGTTAATGCTACAAAAGATGTGAAGAATAGCCAGCCTTTGTTTGTATCAATGATTTTGTGTGAAATAGTCCTCTTTCCACATTATTGCCATTACTGTGTTGATGTTGGCGAAGGTGTTTCCGTGTAGTCACAGCTTTGTAAAGCAGATAAAAAGCAACAGCAATTAATAACACTGAAATTGTAGGATTTTCGAGCCAGAGTGGGCGTCATGCATTACTTTATCTCTACATCTTCGCTGTTAAAGAGGAGATATTAATCCGTTAATGAGAAAAAGTTACTTAATGCTTTCCCAATAAAAATTTAATAATGCGTATCTCTATTTATAAAGTTAGATATAAAGAGGAAAGAGATTACCATACATATGTCTGACCGCAATCATAAATTTGGAAAACTATGTAATGACATATTTGCACTCAGCTCCACTATCCGGTCGGTTGTAGTTATTGACAAAATTGGAAAACTTGTAGCAGGAGGGATGAGAGAGGGTATAAAATCAATGGAAGACAAAGGAGATTCTCAGAAACTATACGTAGAATTTGCTCTTAGAAGTGTAATGCGTGAGGAATTTGATGAAGAGTTTGGTAAAACTATTTATAGTTTTTCAGAACGAGAGAAGATAAAACTTGCTTCATTTCCATTAAATAACCATCATATATTACGAGTATCCATAAAGAAAGAAGAACCTCATTCTAATGAAATAATTGACAATATACTGAAGATTATCGGCTAGAACATTACATGATAATGCTAATAAGAACCATTTTGTTCTTATACATTTATGTCTCTATCTTTTTAGCAAAGTATTTCTTATTTTATCTCATTAGGCATATATCTTTCAGCAAACTCTTTTTTTCTTATACCTATTGACATTAGGATATATTATTTCCTTTTTATCTATATTCTCACAATTATCTTTGGGGTTAATCATATCGATGTATATTTCCCTGATACAAATGTAATAGCATTGTAAAATAGTGTGCCAACATTCCTTGAGTCCTTAAGCTGATCTGTCGTAGCAATTTTATTTCTTCTATTGTTTCTTTTTCTTATCTGTCTTCTCTTCGCTTATTATAATCTAGATATTTTCTTTGCTAATAGAAGAATGCAACTTAGTTTTTCTTTTTTGTTGCATATCATCATAAATCCACCTATACTATCATGGCTACCATTAACAATAGCCATATACTTAAGGAAAAGGATTTAGTTGTAAATAATGAATATGATGTTAATTTAACTGTAATGATTTGATTAGATGGTAAAAGTACAATTATCAGAATAAGAATTATGAAAAAATCTAATTGGTTGGTGTTGACTACATGCAAAATCTTGTTTACTAAATTACAGGTTGCCTGAAGCCTCGTACCATCTTTATTTAGCGGATAATAAAGGCAGAGTAAAAGTAAATGTAGCTCCCTTTCCATCGGCATTATTTTCAGCCCATATTCTGCCGCCATGTGCTTCTATAATACTTTTGGAGATAAAAAGGCCCAATCCTATACCTTTTTCTGATCTCGTTACAAATTTTTCAAACAGTCTGGGCATAATATCATCATCAATACCGGTGCCAGTATCCTTAACTCTAACTAATAATAAATCCATATTATTATTACTTCGTTTTTCTATGGTTACTGTTATCGTACCTTCTTCTTTTGTAAATTTAATCGCATTACTAAGTAAATTAGAAATAACTTGAATTAATCTTCCTCTATCTGCTTCCACAAGAAGAGGAGAAGAAAACTCTTTTTTAGAATCATCATATATTAACCTTATACTCTTTTTGTAATTTGTTTGACTTTTAATGTCTTCTAATGCTTTTGATATCAACTCATCTATGTTAACTACCTCCTTGTGAAGATTTAGTGACTGATTTTCAATTCTAGTAATATCTAAAATGTTCTCTGTTAGTTCCTTTAGCCTTTTTGCATTTCTAATAATAATTGCTAGTAATTCGTCTTGTTTTTCATCAGTCTCTCTTTCCTTTCTAGATCTAAGGATTTCCGCCAATCCAAGTATAGGTTGAATAGGTGATCTTAATTCGTGAGCAGCTACATTGATAAATTGTCTATGCACATTTTCTTGATATTTTAGCTCTTCGCTAAGTTTAGTTACGCGTTCAATTAATTCTACTTGTTTCCACAGACTTTCAAATATTGAAATATATGATATTACTGTTGATTTACTATTAGAATAGGTTGCTAATCCTATAGCCTCATATACGGAATCCTTTGTATCATCTTTGAATTCTATAGACAATGAGTATTTTCTATCTACAATTAAAACTGTAACCTTTGTTTGTAGAGATTCTTCGACATGTCTAACTTCAATTTTTTTTAGCTGCTGTTTTAATTCTGATGAAACTTCTTTTATTCTTTCATCTTGTGGTGTTAGAATTCGGATATTCAAATCTCTTTTTGCTATAGTCACTTCTCTTAACAACTTAGCTCCTCCAACACGTATTTGTCTATGGAATGCATTAGCAGTTGAAAATATTATCAATATCTCTTCTTTAGCAGATCTGATGAGTTCAAAGCCTAGTTTCTGTACTTCAGCAGGATCCCTGATAATCTGCAGTATAATATTTTCAGATTTTTCACTTTCTTCTTTTTCAATTTCTCTAATCTCCTGTTCGGTAGGAATTACTTTATTCCAAAAAGGATCAGAAATATACTGTTCTTGACCGAGAAGTTCCTTGAATTTACTATCACCATATACACTTCTAAAGCGCTTAAACAGAACAGCACAATCTTTTGTGTCAAAACGAAAATGAATTCCATTAATTATTTCCTCACTCTCTTCCTCTACTGCCTTGGATTTTTTTTCTTTTTTACTAAATAGTAGTCTGCCACATAATGCGCAATTATTATTATTTGATGATCTCTTATCCAGCAAATCGATCTACCCCAAAGAGATATGCATTATCATACCATTAATATCTCTCCTTCGCTACAATCTTCTTTTATTATTGAGTAATTAAATCTATCATTATTTTATTAGCCTATTTGATTTACTGAGCCATATTATTGTTTATGTCTGTGATGATATTAGTTGAGCAGTGGTTGTTATTTACTTTTTTAAATCTCTCTCAATATCATACTTCTATTGGTTAAACACCGTATTGTTCTTGTGATAAGTCAAAGTTTATAATATTTGTATAAAGTTACTCGAGCTTTTTATATAGTCATCATTAGAATATTTTGCACTGTCTTCTTCTTTTCTTATTATTGAAACGTATGTAGGCGAAGCAAAATATATAGACAAAGCACATTCTGTTATATTCTAGGATAAAATCGGCTTTAATATTGAGCATAAGGTTGAGATAGGCCATACTCTGGTAGACTGCCAAAAAATTCATCTATCATTCTTGTATATTCTATTATGATAAAGGCTGTGGAACCCCTACCAAAAGATTGTGTGTATATGTGTGTAAGTCTCTATTGTTCAATGTGCATTTCAAATCCGGATCTGGTATGTTAAGTTCAAAGATCCGTTCTAAATTTGATTCTACTAATCTTTAAATTTCACATCTTTGTTTATTGTTTTTATTTTTATTTTTATTTTTATTTTGATTCTTACCAAGCTTTTTTAGATTCTACTTTTGCTGCCATTAGTCAGATAGAACTCAGAATATCCGCACTTGCTACAAGAACTAAAACGAAAGACAAAATTTGCGTCCTGATCTTCAATATTCACCTTTTTAATATCATTAGCAGTTATTTCTTGTGAAGAACATAATGGCATTGATAATAATGATGGATGTCGCACCATAGTTGAAGAACATTTTGGACAGGTATTGCTAGTCAATATCTCTCTCTTCTATACTTATTAAGTACTATTAAGTTTATTACCATAAAGTTATTAGAACATAACTTCTTTATTAACGCCGAAATTTTTGGCTATAACATTTGAAAAATATGTGCTCCCATTACCAACTCTTGGTATATATATAATTATAATACATGATTTATTAACTATCCAAAAATATACTCTATATGATAGGTGCGCAGTGGAATATGAGACAGATTTGACTAAATTTTTGCAGAACAAATTCTATGATTTATGATTTAGCCAGATGATTTTAATCCTTTTAAAATATAGTATTTTATTGGGACATTATCTACGATATTATATCAAAATCAATGCCAAAATGTATCAAATGTAGTCGCCTGTTACTGATTCAGTAGAAGTGCAAACAGAACAACAACATGAAAAAATAAAATTGGGTCATTATATCAATAATGTTGGATATGTGATGATTGTATCGATAGTCATAAAAAGCAACAAGATAATAATTTGCTGATGAAAGAAATAACAAGTAATAATGAACACCATGACATGATAGGAGTAGTAAACCCATCTAATGTAGCTCCTAATACTTCAAAGGTAGATGAGGCTGACATATTATAATTAGCAAACTGGTGGAATAGGATGTCAAATTATTTTTAGGAGATTGTAATATAAATATTGTAACAGCTAATGTTCCCAATTCATTGATCTTTCATGATGTGAGATAATCACCATTAGACCAAAATATCATTATTCATAATAGATAACGTGATGTTCCATTTTAGCGATATGGACTATAAAGAGATTTTATAATATTTTGATAGATCTAGTCTTATGAGTTTTTATTTAGTCAAATTAAATAATAGTATCAAACAAACAAAAAAATAATGTATGAGGATTTTCATTTATGAGATGTAATACATTGCTTCTAACTGATGATCAATCTCTTTTTCTGGAAGACCAAAAAAATCTAATGTCTCTTTTAGTCTGATATTATTATATGACTTTCTGACTTCTTTTTGATGGCTTCTAGCCTTGACAAGTGTTTCAGAGGCTTCAGTCAGCAAAATATTAGCAAAAGAATTCCATCTCTGTAGATCCTTATCTGAATTTAGTGTTCTCAATAAAGGAATCAATTTTACAAATGATGCAATTATGGCTATTCTATACTTTTGCAATTGCAATTTGAGGGGATTGCTGTCATGCATAGACGGAATTTCAGAGCAGATGATAAACTGATATTGATCTAGATTCTTTGCAATAGTTGCAGTATGGCCGATATTTGTTAATATGGTACGTTGTAATTTGATATTTACAGATACAGCTTCAAACAATCCGTCTAGCCTATCGATAACTAGTTCCTGCGTTGTTATCCCATCTTTAGATAATAGTTTTCGGCATTTTTGGACTGTAAAGATATGTTTATTGACTATTACTTGAAGTAATCTTACCATTTATGTTATACACCATACAAACATTCATACATACTTTTAAAAGTACAAGTCTATTATTAAATCTCTTTCTAGCAAAAGAAATCAATAATTAATTAATTTTACAATACTGTAAGTAGGCATAATATATATTCACATAAGTAACATTAAAGATATAATCTATTAACGGAATACATCTAATCTGTCTGATCTTCTGCAAAGTGATTTATATTTTATTCTTTCTTCTAGAGAACTTTTGTTAAATGTATGAATGTCTTACTTCTTACATTCCTTATTCCCATGGTGATTATACTAACTGTAAGAAAACAGTCTCATATTTGTATTTGATGCCATCATTATTCTCATTTCATCCAGAGATTAAAAAGTTAGGAAAAAAGGGATTAAGAATATAAAAAAGAACAATGCATTTAAAAAGTATTTTCAATTTTGATAAGATCTTTATGCTATCCAAAATGATATTGTTTAGACTTATTATTTAAAGCATCGAAAAGAAAAAAGAATGCAAAAAAGTGAAACCTCATAATAACCAAAAAATTATGGCTATACAAACTTAAATTATCTATCCTATACAAAAAGAAAAATTCAGCCTTATTTCGATAATATAATTATTATTTAGTTAAAAATAAATGACATTAAATAGACTGTCAAATAATAGATAAAGCTACGATCCATGTGCTGTTTTCAGTACAATGTAATTTGCAAAGTTTTCTAAGGAAGCTTATTTGTGCTTATTATAGTTCATTTGTTCAATTAGAAGAGACCTGAAATCGGTTAAATCTAGTTTGTTTTAAAGAGGCTGTTTTGGATGATATAATTTTTTTGTGTATTATCTGATGGATAGAATACTTGTCAATGTTGAACATTTTTATATTGATGCTAAAAGTGAAGACATAGATAAACAAAAACTTCAAGAATTGGTAAGGATGGCAGAAGAGCGGTGTCCTGCTATTTACAGTATGTCTCATATAATAAAAGTCAACGCAGAGATAAAATAAATAATAAATAAAAATACTTAACTTCCTTTAAGTATTTCCAGATACTGATATCCAGAATGGAATATTTCCAGTTGGAATCCTTGAAATAATTTCTAAACTATTGGTATCTATAACAACAATCTCATTTGTTGTCGTTACATCTACATATAGATAACTTCCATTTGAACTAGCACATATGCCATGAGACCTATACCTACTGTTATTTGCTTTACAAGTTCTTGTTTGTCTGCGTCGATTACATTTACTTTGTCAACACCTATTCCTGATACGTATACTCTTTTATTATCGGGGGAAACATCTATGCCATGATGCCCAAGACTTACTGGATTTTCTTTAATATTTCAAATGAAGTAGTATTAATAATTGCAACATCATTTGAGGCTGCATTGGATACAAAAAGCAATTTACCATCACTTGTTATATCTAAATTGTGTAGTCCCATCCTGTCTTGAATTTTATTTATTATTTCTAAACTAATAGTATCTATAACAACAACCTTATCTTCTCCTTGAACTGTTACATATGCCTTTAGTCCATCAGGTGAAAATACAATATTATGGGTACTTGACCAACGTGGATCTCCTTAAATAATGGTAGAGATTGAGATTTTCAAATGACATTGAAACCTAATAGAAAAAGCAACTTAACTATGAATATGGCCTTAGAAGTAATAGCTATAATTGCAGCAATTATATTTGCAGCAGCACAGATTGGTTTTCTGGATTCTGCACTTGCACAAGGGCAACAACAAGCCTTCAACGATCACGTATTTGTTGCAAATGAATTATCCAACACTATTTCTGTAATAAACCCTAAAAACAATACACTTGAAGATACTATAGACCTTACAGGCTTTGATAATCGAAAACCTTTCTCATTTAATGCTAGTATGCCCCTAGCTGCTATGCATTTGACTCCTCTTTATAATGGTGCAATAGACACTCATGGAATGAATTCATCTCCAGACGGTAAGTTAATTGCAGTAGCAGCAAGAGGTTCAAGTAATATATATTCGATTAATACAACAACTCTTAAAAAAATAGGTCCTGATAATGGCATATTTGTGGGTAGAGAACCACATGTTCCTACCTTTACATTAGATGGTAAGTCAATTTGGACTACGGTAAGAGGATCTAATTATATAGCGATAATAGATGTAAATGATGCTATTAAAAATAATCGCACATTCTACAATGAAGCTATATCCACGGTCAATGCGCCATCCATGATATGGTTTTCTAAAGATGGCAGGCTAGCATTTGTAGGAAGTCAAAAAGAATCAGTAATGGATGTGATAGACACCA
>DASQRW010000123.1:0-3498 GCA_035642715.1 Nitrososphaeraceae archaeon
TCTTCTAAAGAAGAAGAAGGAAATGGGTCAACAATTTGAAAGTAATCTTAACTAATGATATATTTTTTGAAATCTATCTCTATTTCCTTAATCAATAAAAAGAGATGATGATGATGTATAATATATGGCTATGAACTCCTGCCTTGATAAATACTTCATATTATAATAGATGCGTTATAAAATGAATAATTATCGTGCACTCGTACTTTGGGACTACATTAAGAACGTATAATTCAGTTGGCACAGACACCTCTTTATCATAATGATCTACATAGAGATTGAATCAATTTCTGACATGTTTTAATTTATACTTACTCTTAGCACATGAAAAATAGTCATCAAATTTTCAATTCTATCTTGATATATTAGATATTCTCTTTTGTTATAAATGATTCAACAACTAAATACAGTAATACGTTAAAGTTAAATAACTAAACACAATTTGTTATGAACGATGATATCCAAGGATTTAGTTAACATTTCCGTTTTATCTCTCACAGCATTTATGGGTGGAGTATTGTTAATTAGTTCTTTGCAAAGTGTAATTGCACAAGATATGGGTAATAACGAAACTGAATTAATTATGAACCAAACAATGAATAACCAAACTGATGCGGCAATAATGAATAATGAGACTACGGCGATGTCTAATCAGACAGAAATGACTAATGCAACAACAACAGCTACTCCTGTTAATGAAACAGAAAATCCTATAGTTGACACTCTCAAAGACATGTTTGGTGGATAACTCAGTAAGTCTAAACTGATATTCCATAACCATGATATCTGTAACCATGCCTGATACAAAAGAATAATCGTCATCAAACCTATCTTTATCTGGTATAATTGGTAGCATATTCATGCCCATTTCTTTCTTCTTCTATGGACAACAAATCATCAGCAATAATGAGGGATTCAGATATGATGATGATAGAAGAAGATACTGCAATGAAAGCCGAAGTTCTCTATGGCGCGGGATGTAATCTGGTTAGTGAAGATTAGGAACTTGGTACAAATAGTAGTAACAATAACATGACCATTTTTAATGCAACATAACAAAGGTTACAACTGATGGTACGATAAAATACGATCATAAAAATAAACGGTTTACATCATTATCATACACCGATGATACACCAGCACACATAAACAAGTTCTGAGGTACAGCAGATGTATATTTTAATGATGATTCGGCTTGGAAGCAAGGAAAAATGAATCTGTCTTTGCTAAGTGATCAAGTACTAAAAATTGACACTGATTTCAGTGACATCGATAACCACTTCCATAATGATCCTATATATGGAATGGTGGCAAAAAGACACAACCTGAAAACCATCAGCTTTAGATACGTAGAAATATCATTTACTTTCTAAAGGCCATTTTGCTGCACTGTCGATATTGTTAGAGGCTCTTATATCCTCTGCTGCTGATTATCGTCAGCCAGTGATGACTTATGATTCATTAAGAGATTAAATGATGCCTTTGAAGAAAATTCAGGGAAACTAATTCAGGAAGTTAAAAGTGGGAAAGAGGAATATAATAATAACAATAGATGCTACTTCTTTGCTCTAGATAATCAATATGCTCAGTTCTTTCTGCAGCATCAGAAATATTAGTGAAAAAATCGACTATGTATAGGATAGGATTTAATTAGTCAGATTGACTTCTAATAATTATCTTCACATGTCTAAGAAATAAAAGCATCAATATAATTAGAAGGTATATGCTCTTTTATTCTGAAATTATTTAATTATAATATCCAAATATGAACTTAATAACAATAATAAATCTGTGTAATTCAACACCTATTTTGAATTTTTCTATTTTTCAGCTATTTCTGACGGTTATTCACCTACCGATTCTGGAGACAACCCTCCAAATATCGGACCGCTTGTATTTCCTGTTCTCTCTGAAATTATAGATCCATTTCCTACCGAAGCCGCAGATACTCCTCCTGATGTTATGTCGCTCATGTTACCTGTTCTTTCATCTATTGTATGATTCTTATTCACAGAGCTTGCTGACATACCTTCAGGAACCTCTCCACCAGCAGTAGACAGGTATTCTATATTATTATTTATGGTAGTAGATGATAGAATAGGAATCAATAGGAGTATAAGACACGATATGATATACTTTGCACCTTTTGTTCTTTAGCAAACAAGCTATAAATTGGTTTAATTGGTTATATCCGGGTGTATTCTAAGAATTATTTTCAGAGCTCACTTGACAAATCACACAGAAAGACATTTGATAAGATGGTTTTTTCTATTCTCATTTATACAATTAATCATTATCCTTTTCTTCTAAGCTTGTAAGGATACAGCCAACTTTCATATCTATTATATTTCATCATTATAAATAACTTAAGCAACTCACATAGCAGTAGACTAAAACTGACGAAAAGCATGTGATCAAACAATAAGAAAAGCAAAAATTTTATGGAAATAACATAGGTAAGCTAAATCCAAATGTATCAAACAAAAATAACAGAGGGGGTAAATTGTGCAATACAGTATTATGCTACTATAGAAGATCTCTGATCGCTGTAAACACTTACCGAAACCCAGACTCTAAGCTACGAATCCTATTGATTATATGTGAATGATCAGCTTCTGGTTCTGTGGTTACATAGAGAATATGATTATCTCCAAATGGCATAGTGATGCGTTTAATATTTTCATATTCTGCTAACACATATTTACCTTTTCCAATTTTTGGTGCAAGTTTGCTGCGTGTTTTCCATGAATTAATTGCCAGTTCAAGCGATTCTTTGCTTTCCTGTGGACTAAGCAAATTCTTTACACCCTGACGGTGATCAGAGAACATTACTTTGCCATCGATATCACAAATAGTAACTAACCTAATCTTTGAGTCAATATTCATAATATCTACATACAGTTTTTGATAATTCATTGATCACTGATTTAATAAGGATTTAATAAAGTTTAACCCAGAACAGACAGACTCTAACTAACTGATGTTGTTCAATCCATGTGCCGTGAAATTTTAGATATGTTCAATCTATCCACTCAGGATGGCATTCATATTTATAACACAAAATCACAAATAGCTTCATATTCTTGATATTTCATAGTTCAACATCCTTTGAATGCCGTTTTAAGGGAATACCCCAAGAAAAGTTTTCACAAACCTTCGTTTGGCAATTGTAAGTGCATTTTTCCCTCTCTGTGTGAGGCTGTAGACTATAGTTTTACCTTCCTTTTCTTCTGCACTAATAAATCCCATTTCACGAAGGTTCTTTAATGCTGGATAAATGGTTCCTGGACTAGGCTTTTCTCCTCTTCTTCTTGCAATCTCGTCTGCCAGTTCCTGTCCGTGCATTGGTTGTTTTGAAAGTAAAAAAAGAATTAGAAATCCTAACATGCCTCTCATATCACAACAATAGTTATTGCCAAACCTTCGCATAGATAATATTGGATGTCCGATATATATAAATACATCATCCTACCATATATCGTATATCCGATATGAATG
>DASQRW010000124.1:0-7236 GCA_035642715.1 Nitrososphaeraceae archaeon
GGCCTTAGTTATTATCCTCCTGTTAAGTTAAGTTGGATAATAACAGAGAAAGACTAGAAGGATAATAGTCTGATATTATTATTATTACTATTACTATTACTCTCCTTGGCTTATTCAGTAGTAAATGAATGTCCACAAGAACAGCTTTTGGTGACATTAGGATTATTGATCTTAAATCCAGAACCCATTAGACTATCTATATAGTCTATATTTGCACCTTTTAGATAATTTTGACTGTAGCTATCAATCAATACTTTGACTCCATTTTGTTCAAGTACTTTGTCGTCCTCGTCTACTTTTTCTTCAAAACCCATACCATAGGACAAACCAGAGCAGCCACCTCCAGATACATAAACTCTAAGCAGTAGATTATCCTTGCCTTCTTGCTTCATAAATTCAACAACTTTCTCTGCTGCCTTTGGCGTAATAGTTACAATTTGACTTTGTTGTGCTGTTTCCATTGCTATATTTACATTTAACTAAAAAGCATAATAAGTTTTTCCCCAGAACTAATTAGAAAGTGACATAAAAACATTTGTTAATTTCTGATGATAGGTCGTTTATAGTTGACCTCTACTAACCTTTGACCATTTTGCCAGACTCCCTGCCGCGGTAACCCAACTAATTACAGAGTTATAGGTAGGGACGTTGGCATCTTCTATTCTCTGGCATATCTGTTGAGTGAAAGGACCTCCCATTGCGCCTACTAGTATGGGTTTTCTCTTTTGCTTTTGGAATGCTGCGAGAACATCAACTATAGTTTCTTCTAGAGGGTCGTCCTGAAAAACAAACCAGGGCATAATAATATCTACATTCTCATCATCCATGAAAGCCTGAATAGCATATTTATAATCATCAGAATTTGCAGAACCCGTAATATCACAGGGATTACCAATTACATACGTAGCCGGATAATGATCCTTAAAGGATCTTATTGTCTGTTCACTGATTTGTGCAAGCTGCAATCCAAGTCTTTCAAAGTGGTCAATAGCTGCTATAATAGGGCCAGCACCATTTGTCACCATTGCTACTCTATTACCATTCGGAATAGGCTGCCATGTTAGAGCTTTAAGAGAACCAGTAAGTTCTTCGTAACTATCGACAGAAATAACACCTATTTGGTCAAAAGCACCCTTGACGATATTATAAGAACCACCGAGCGAACCCGTATGTGAAGCTGCCTGTTTAGCGCCTCTATCCGACCTGCCGTTCTTAAATACGACAATAGGTTTGTTCCTTTCTTTTATTACTTTCTTTGCAGTGTTGATGAATTTACGACCATCTCCAAGCCCCTCGACGTACAACCCTATTACATTTGTTTGAGGATCCTCTGAAAGGTACCAAACCATATCTGCTTCATCCACGTCGGATCTATTTCCATATGAGATCATCTTACTCATACCAAACGCATCGGAAGTTTCCATGAAGGCAATGCCTACGGTCCCACTCTGCGAAAGGAAAGCTACCTCACCATTCTTTGGTCTTAGCATTCTTTGGTGGCCTTGAAAAGCACAGTCTAAGCGGTTCTCGCCATTAAATATGCCTATACAATTAGGTCCAATAATCCTAACTTTTAACTGGCTTGATAATTCCTTTATTTGCTGTTCAATATCTGCACGTTCTCCGCCTAGTTCTTTGCCTCCACCGGAAATGATCACCATGTTATGAATGCCTTTTTTTCCACAACTCCTAAGAAGATCTGGAACATATTTTAGATCAACTGTAACAACAACAACATCTATTGGTTCGTTTATCTCGTCTAGACTTCTATAAGCTTTAATACCCATTATTTCTGAATATCCTTTAGCATTTACTGGAAATACTTTGCCTCTATATTCATGTTTGACCAAGCTCTCAAAGACAGAATTCCCAACCTTCCCAGCTTCTGGAGAAGCACCAATTAATGCCACAGATCGCGCGTTGAAGAATAGATCCATGTAACTTGAATCGGGAAGGGACTTTGAAATTGCTTCAAGGTTTGGCTTTTCTCTTAGGATTATCTTTGCGTCAACCACATAATAGTCGTTAGGATAGGCTATGACAGGATTGAAATCTATGCTTTCATAATAGGCTGCCATATCTGTTCCAAGTTTTCCGATCTTTACGAGTGCGTCACTGAGCATTTCTATGTTTATAGGGTCGGCTCCTCTGAAACCCTTCAATATTTGCTTTCCTCTCAGATCTTCGATCATAGTAGTCGCATCAGCATTTGTTATAGGAAGAATCCTAAATGCTACATCTTTGAAAATTTCCGTGTAAATGCCACCTAGACCAACCATGATAACTGGTCCAAACTGAGAATCATTTTGCAAACCAACAATCAGTTCGATACCCTGTGGAACCATTTTTTCAAGGAGTACACCTTTAACTTCATACTGGTTTGACAGCCTGGTATATAGGTCAGTGAAAGTTTGACGAACCTCTTCTTCTGAGCTCAGACCAACTCGAATTCCACCTACCTCAGTTTTATGCAAAATTTGAGGAGAAACTATTTTTGCCACTAATGGGAATCCTAGTTCGCTTGCCTTTTTAATCGATTCATTGACCTCAGTAACTAAGGCATATCTTGGGACCTTTATTTCATATTCAGACAAAATCTCTTTGGCGGATTCTTCAGTTATTACTTTATCTTTACGTCGTGAAATAATATTATCAAAGATGCCTTGAACTTTGCTCTTATCATACATCAAATTATCTAAAGGAAATTCTGGTTCAGCTTCTAATTAACTTTGCGTGGCTATAAGTATTATAGAGATTATGATCAAAGATTACAAAAACGAATATCATTTCTTCACGTTTATCAACTTTGAACCAATCATCATTTTCTGATCATCTGTGCCAATATGAAAAATCTGATTAGTTACGGATACGGTAATATTGGGTTCTGGTCCTCTATTAATAACATAAATTTGGTTACTGACAGCTACAAGTGCTAAAACATGTCTTGAAGATGGCACATAGGCTGTAAAGTTGTCCAAGAATTAGTTTGGGATCATACATTTCATTCACATCTACATTAGATGATTTTCCTCTTTATCTTCTTCTTCTTCTGCTTCTGATAATGTATAGGGGTTTTTGTCAACTACAGCAGAGGACAGATGCTGCCTCGTAGTGGACATAGATATGCCTTTTCTGTCCAGACTAGAGTTTTGGGATCGTATGCATCATTTGTTGCAACTAGGCTGTTATACTTCACGCTTCCCAACCATCTATTGCATATAATATTCCTTCACAGAATTGACTGTCAATGCTTTTCTTTCAGATGGCGTCTCATTACCTTCTTGCCAACTATTAAGAGCAATTTAAACGTCATACACTCCAGTCCGAGAAAAATGATGAGTAAACTGAATTTTTCTCTTCTCATCTATAATAACTGTTGTTTTAGCAAACAAATTCTGTATCATATTTTTCGAGTCATAATTTTTATTGCAAAAGCTACTTACTTGTTATTATGTTATTATTAAAGTATCATTTAGCATATGATATGAGTATATTTGACCCATCGATCTATACTGCGGCATTCCCTTACTTGTTTATAGCAAGTTTTCCAATCTTTGGGATAATATTGGTAACAAAGTGGATTATTGATGACAGAAAGAACAAAAAACGCGAGATTCAGTTAAGGAACAAGGCTCATGTAAATTAATGTTCTCCAAGATCTTTTTTCAAATACTTGAGGATTGTGTCCTTTAACATTGACTTTTTCAGAAGCTCGTTTTGTCAAGTACAATGTAAAGGCGCCCAAGGCCCTCCAGAATCGTCTCTCTGGATTCATAGTATAAGAATCCAAAGCCCACTTAGCAGCCCAATGAGCATTGGGATGATGTTTCGATGTATATCCTAAAATCAACTCTTTAGAACTAGATAGAATATAATATGCATGCTTGTAGACTTCCTCCTTTGAGGTATAATTTGCTTTGATGATTTTTAATTTACCCTGCCTCATGGACTGCAAAATATTATCAAGGTCTGTCTCTGATTCCACCGAATTTATACATCTGCCGATAGTTTGAGCAATATGTGAATCACTTCCTGCTATCGATGCTATGTTCTTATGCTTTGCGAAACTCTCTGCAACGATATTAGAAAAATGATCTATGTTGTTACTGTTAAAGGATTCAATAAGATCACACAGGGATGCCATTTCGCGAATACCGTTAGTTACTGCGAAGGGATGAGCAGCGCAGGAAACTGCACCTTGTCGTTTGATTTCATCTAATGTTTCTTCAAGAGTCATTCCGGCTTTTATTTCGCTAGTCAGACCGTATGCTAAAACATGTCCCTGGTTGTCTATTGTAATTTCTTCTGCCGGATAAATCAAGATATTCTTATACTTCTCGTGGTTTTGCTGGTATTCAAGTAACTGATGATAGCCATCTAGAGTATTATGATTTGTAACAAAAAGGACTTCTATACCTTTCTTCAAAGATATATCTAATTGCTCTTCTATACTTACACCACAGTCAAAGGGGACTCGTACTGATCCATTACGATAATTGGAAAAGGTATTATGACAATGTAGCTCGATTTTTAGGAAATCTGTCGTGGCTTTGTACCCTATCAGGGTTATAGAGTAACCAAATATATACTATATTAAGTGGATAAATGGATGTATCTCACTATTTCAAACTTTAGCTAAAGCGACTCTGTTTATAGCTGAACGATGATATACCAAGAAACTATTGTTGATTTTTTTTACAAAGAGGTGTTATTAATTGATAATATAGATGGAGATGCTGTCAGTAAGAATGGTTTTCAACTTTATGTAGGTGTAGATTTTTCCATGCATTAAATACCTTACCGCACTTTTCACAAGCATATTGTTGTTTCCTATTATAGACAGATTTTGCTGCGAGCACCGATTTATTTTCCCGATTTGTATATTGGTTTGTAATTATATGGTATTCGCTCTTTAAGTTGTATCGTACGAGTCGCTTTGGAATTCTAACCAATTGATTCTGGCTAAGCATGTTTCACTATAAGGACGTTTGGCATAAGATAATTCAAATAAAAAATTTCTCCATAAGTATAATTCCAGAGATATTTATTATGTCTTATAAAGAGGATTTTGATATCGGAATATTATTTATAGGCAGAAACTATAATGGCGCCGCCCATCATTGCTTTGTCAAATTTCACGCTTGAAAACTTTTCGTATAGTAACGCATTTAGCTCAGAGTTTCTTGGCCATCGAATATAAGTGCCATAAAGTGTCTTAAACTTTAATCCAGACTTTCCAGCAGCAGCAAAAGCGAGTACCCTAAGAATATACTTTAGATAGAAGGAAACCCCTGCCCTTATTACTAGATTGTCTGGTTTGCCTATATCAACTATGATTATGCGACCTCCTAACTTTAAAACCCTATATGCTTCTGCAATTGCTTGTTTTAATTCAATGGAATCGCGTAGTGAATAACCATACATTACAACGTCGAAAACGTTATTTTGGAAAGGCAGATATTCGAAAACACCAGAGGTAACATATTGCAGCATGTCATGACTAAAGAATTTTTTCGCATTCGTCAACATATCAAGAATGGGATCATACATGATAACTTTCGTACTGTCTCTTACTTCGCTTAATACAAGATTAGTCATATTTCCAAAACCAGAACCTGCATCTAATATAATATCTCCCGGGAAAATACGATTCCGTATCGATTTTAGACGGAAATCGTTATCTCTGCCAAATGATATCGCCCTATTAACTTTGTCGTACTGCGGAATTATCATGCGTAATACTTCAATTACCTCCTTCCAATATATACGACCTAGACCTGACAACTTTGAATATCTTAAGGATTAGCTTTATTATCACTTATTGTTATAGATATAGGATATGTTATCTGCCAATTCAATCTGATCTACATCTTTTCTATAAATAAAAAATTACCGTCAGGAGCAGCAGAAATCACACATATATATATTAGTTTAATATGCTTAAAATAAAAGAATTATGTATATTATTAAAAAATTATGATTTAGAACCAGTATACGTCATAACATTAAAATTTCTTGTTAACTAAAATTATGTATTCCCTGGCAAAGTAAAATAACTTATATATTTAATAAAGCATGAAGATATGATGAGGATATAGCCTTTTAATGGTAAACAATGCCATATATAACCAAAGTTTATATGAGGTGCATGCTTCATATATATGTTTAAGATGGTAAATTACAGATCAAAAGATAATGATAGCAAAGAAGTCACAGAAGAACAAAATATTTATGATACTATAAAAGAAAACTTTATCCGAACAGTAGATGAATGGGCAAAAATTCAACCACAATATTCACAATCTATTTCAAATTTGCAATTAGATTTTATTCAAACGATAAAGAACACAATTCAGAATGCTATTTCTTCTCATAAACAGATAACAGGAGGTTGGAATTTTACCATAGTCGCGCCATATCTAGACCACTTCGCAAAACAGTCAAATGATATCACCAACAACATGATAAGAACAGCTGTCATCAACAACCAGCTAACAATTACTGCTTTTGACGCAGCAAGAGAAAATTTGAAAATCTACAATAGGACAATTGAAACAGTTACGGATTACAATAATGAGATAGCAAAAGCATGGAATTCGTTTATCTATATGCCGCAGGATTATTTCAAATGATATGTTTTAGAATTCTCTGACTTTTAGGATGACTATTAATGTTATCATTCCGATGATCTTTTATAACAACAAATTGCAAATAATAACATTGGATAAAAATTGTATTGTTATTGAGTCAAGTGGGTTACCGCGTTAGAATTATTCCAAATATTGATAAATAACTAATTGCAAGTCTACATAGTGTCAAACTTAAACGAATATGTGTGTGAAGACTGTGGATCCCTCTTGGTACATAGCAACTCACTGACCCTTGACAGTATGAAAGATGTACATAAGCAATTATGTGTTATCAAAAGGAAAAAAGCCATGGCAGCAGAATCTGCTAAAGCTGTTGTACCACCGAAACCAGCTTCGGTAACTGCAAAGCCATCCGTCTCTCCAAGCTCTCTACCTTCACCGGCATCCGCTTCGAGCTCTCCACCCCCTGCGCCTATAGCTCCTACAGTAGGAGGTAGTACTACTAGTAGTGCTAACACAACTATTTCTCTCACAGGTAATGGAACCAACTATTCTAAGGTAGATGGACCTATAGATCCTGGCTTTAAATCAAAGAGACAACAGGCAGGTACATTCCAGGGTATTAAGGTATGGGGTCCTTTAGATG
>DASQRW010000125.1:0-6666 GCA_035642715.1 Nitrososphaeraceae archaeon
TCTTATGGAGGTTCATGGTTCTCCAAATGATTACAGACTGAAACTGGAAGAATTTATTAGATCATATAATTTTAAAATAGATTTTGAAAAGCTCTATGAAAATAATGGATATATAATTGTACGAAAATCTGCTTAATGATACGTCGTCTACTAAGCCAAATTCATAACAATACAATATATATATATCATCTACTAGAACAACAACAGCAGCAACCAGAAAGCTGAAAACTACCACAACAACTTCATAATCAATTTACTTTATTTACAATCTTATACTTCTCATCAGAGGCTCCCAAATTATACAAAATAACACCGAATAATCATAGAATAAAAGTACAATTTCCAGATCAGGAATTACAATCTCGCCATATAGAAAATCCATCTTTTCTTGTTGTTATGCTATCTATTGACCTTGAGAGAAACTTATTTTTATCAGCACATCCCTATCCCCAACTATTATGGTCTTTCGCTTACTTCTAGGAAAGGTAACAGATGACCTTGGTATGTTGACAAATCCTAAAGCCTCTTGCTAGTCTATTATATTATTGACCTAATAAATAGAATTTTATTGTAATCCTATATTCCTATGTCAGTTGTGTCCAAAGTAGTTTAAAATGTTTTTAATCAAATACGCAGAGATACTTTCCAACCTAACAAATATTCTCTATGAATAACATAGGAATTTGAGAAAATGAGGTTGAGCCAGTTCTTCCTGCACATAGTGAGATAAACAATATAATCGATTAACATTTCAGTATTGACGGTGCATCAACTACTTTTCCATATTTTGAGTCCACTAATTGCGCAAGATTCCTTGCTGGACTTTTCTGGCCCCTTCTACAGTTCATGGGTGAAGCAGACCAGCCATTTAACATCATATCAAAATTACCAACTATGATTAGTTTCTCCTTTGATCTTGAAATAGCTACATTGAGATCCTGCAATGTTCCAGCTGCACCTACATTCCTTTCAGGATTATTTCTAGTTAATGAAAAAAGAACAATATCTGCCTGAGTTCCTAGTGCACCTGTAGTGGTAGTTACTTTAATGTCAGTATGTCCCATTCTCTGCAGATATCTTCTTATGATTTGTTTTTGAGCGCTGAATCTAGTGATAACAGCAATGGATTTACTATTACGTGTTATAAGAATTAAATGACTGCAGATCTTTGCACACATTTTAGCTTCCACATCATTTGCCCAAGATGAGGGGCCTATTGGCTGCTCTATACCATCGATATCAACCCATGTTGTAACTTCGTCAGGTTGAATAATTTCACGGAATTCTATATCCGGTGGGTTGTCTAAGACTAACCTTCTTGAGCCTATTTCGGGAGCAGATCTCAATCCATCATATTCAGCGAATTCATTAACTAGCCCAGATAATCGATCTGGAAGACGATGTGAAATACGTAATGTATCCCAACGCGATCTCTTCATTACCCATTCAATTGCACTGTAATCTTCTCGTACAGGACTGATAGGTCTCGATTGCTTTGGATCTCCAACCACTGTGGCAACTGTACCACATTGTGATATTAGTTCCATGAGGTCATTGATTTGAGAAGTCTTTTCCGTAGTTGTATCATCAGCAGCGGCGGTAATACTATTATTATTACTTCTATTCTTGTATTGTTGTGCTAATGCATTATTTACACCAAACCAAAAAGGCCACAGTAAATGTTCTAACCTTTCAACACCAGCTTCATCGATAATCATATTGTCAAATCTCATCAAAGAAGGTAATTTTTTGAGCGACAAATTTGTAGATATTATAATCCTCTTTTCTCGAATATCATTGGCAGATCTACTGAAAGGAATAGGTATTGTAGGATCTACTCCTGTTGGATTACCTGTTCTAAGGCATAACCTTCTTGCTACTTCTGAACCTAGTATATTACAAAGCTCCCAGCAAAATTCATTGGCAGCAGCATTAGTATAAGCTACAAGCAGAACTCTCTTAGCAAGATCTTCAGCTATCATCTTGATAGCTAATCCACTTCCAACTGTTGTCTTGCCACAACCAGGTGGTCCTACTACGGCTGCAATATCTCTAGTGCTTGCACGCCAGTTTAATACCCTAAGCTGTTCTATATCAAGAGAAAGATTCATGTTGATTACCAAAAAACAAATCTGTGGGCAGCATTAGGTCTGCAGCTAATCGATGGAATCTGTGCATTGGCTCAAGTACTCTTCGTGTAAGGTTAATTTCATCTGGAATTATTATGATTGGAAGATTGAAGAGTTGTGCTTTTGCACGTTGAGCAATTGTGTTTGAATCAAAATCTACTACTAGCTTTGTATCATCTACTTTTTTTACAAATCCTTTTTCATTTACACAGGCTAGAAGAGGAATGCCACCACCACCACCACCACCATCTTCTTCTTCTTTACCAATTATTCTGACAATTTTACGCGGTTCTAGCAGTGTAAGTGTTGTTATATTATTATCCTCAGAATTATTATTGAGTTTTACAAGAGTAATTGAATTAGCATTAATCGAATCCACTCTATATCCAGAATGTATGACACCAGTTCTTTCAAGGTCCCGTAACGCATCAACTTCTCCTAATCTATCAATCATGCTATTTATTACAAATTTGTGTTTATGGGTTTCAGCTCGTTCATCTAAAACAAGATATCGCCTTTTCAGCAACAACCTCCTAATATTAGCATAATCAATAGGTAAATTTCCCTGGAGTGCTAGTTTAGAATCCTCGCGGTAAAATCGACAATCAAAAGAAGATTCACTATCCTTATCACATACAGGACAGAAGGCAGGTTTCTGTGCATGTGGTCTTCCTCCACATAGAATCTCATATGCGAATTTTCTATCGTTCTTAACCTTCTCAATCCAGTCTTCGCTCAATGGAAAACGTGGAATGTAGGCTCCTTCATAGAATACTATTGAACCAAATAAACATCTACTCCAATTATTCTCACTGCCAGTATAACGATAGTTTGCTAGGAGAAAATTTGCTATTAGCTGCCATCGATCTACTCCACTACTAGGTGTCTTGGTTATATCATTTGTCTTCCAATCTATAAGACCGTATCTGCCATTCTTGAATTCAAAAATAGCATCGATTCTGCCTTCCTGTACTTCTTTCACATTGGTAATGGTGATCTCTGTCACAGCACGTTTAGGTTGTTCGTATTTTTTCATTATGCGTTTTGCAAGACCGATCAAAAGTCCATGGAAACGATCTTGTACTTCGTAACCGAATGTTTCTAAAACAGGAGTTTTCCCTTCCATCCTGACCTTTTCTTTTGCATTGGCTATCGCCTTTTCTATGATACCTTCTGAATCTTTATCTATCTTTTTTGCGATATGTTCAAAATCTATTTCTGTCTTACCATGCTGCCAATTATCCAAAATTGTTGTTGGCGAAGATAGGCTTATTATATCGTGAACAGTATTGGCAATCAAGTAATCTCGTTCCCCTCCAACTACGCCAAATGGATAACTCATTTTAAATAAATAGGGACACACGCATGTGGTGGCTATTTCTTTAGATTGTACTAGATGCGTCTTTGTTTTGGAGATAGTTTTGTAAAGATCTCGTACACTGACATTAGTCAATTTGCTATAATGCCTCCTGTATATGTCAAAGCCTGAAAAATAAGACGGACAATATTTCTTGCCATTAAACTAATTATCATACCATAGAACCTAATTGCGAGCGCTTCTTCTACCGTTTGCTCCCGATAATCGATTACCTGGTAGCTAAAAAGTCTAATTAATTGATTGTAGGGTTCTGCATTACCTTGTGTTTCTTTGATAAGAAAATTGCTTCTGCCCGCTGGGGCATATTCGATTGTTAAAGTCTTCTCGGCTAACCAGATAACCGGATTTAGTTGACTGATAATATCACCGAAGCTTATGATAGAGATTTCAGAAGAGGAATCGAGTTCTTTTCCAGGGTTCATCATTGTTAACTTGTACTCCCAATACTACTACAGACAAATTTACCAAACCGATCCGGGAACGGTATTGTTACCATAATGTACCTAATAAAGCTGTGTAATGAGACATGCCGTATTATATTGAACATTAACTGTTTCACAATACTTATTGCTAACACACATTAATAAGTATTGTGCACAGAATTACATAAAATACACACTTATCACAATAAGTTTTTATTTGCACATATCATAATGATGGTGTGGCTGGCGAAAGCTTTGACAGGTATAAAACTATTCTCGATAAAGCAAGAAATGAAAAGCTAGAAGTTCTCAATACGTGGTATTCTCTTTTCAAGCTTAAAGAGGATCCGTTCGCTAAAGAAATAGCCGATGAGGAAATTGAATCTTACTTCATAGACAGAGAGAATATCATAGAGAATATAATATTTGATATTGGAGTTGCCTCAAGGGAAATACCCATCATAGTTTTAATAGTTGCCCCCACAGGTTTTGGAAAATCTAGTCTTTTAAAGTACATTTACCATATCATAACTAAAATAGCATCAAGCAATAAAGAAAAATATAATTTCAAAGGTGAATATATGCCTGTACAAACGCTTTTTGAAACAGAAGATGACAGAAGAGGAGGAGAAGGAGATACAAATGATGATGATGACAATAATAATAAAGACAATGTTCAGTCTTGGATTAAGATTTCAAAGAGGATTAGGGATTTCATATTATTTGATGATGCAAATCCTAATTACATAAGGACAATTATTAAAGAATTTACAAACACAAAACTAAAACTATTTGCAATATCACCTATTGATTTAGAGCAAGCTCTATCAATAATACAATATGAACCCAAAATATACTTTCTTAGTGATTTCAATTATAACGATTCTGTGAGGATGCTAGAACAGAGATTAAAGATAACAATTCAAACGGAGAATAAAAACAATATCAAAATTTACGATCTTTTTGATGAGACAGCCATAAAAACTATTTATGATAATAGTTTTGGAATACCCAAGCTCATATTAGAATGCTCTTCTAAGGCACTTTCGCTTCTCAAGAGCATTGTCATTGGAAAGCCCTCCAAATCAGAGCAGCAGCAAATAGATAATAATAATAACAATAAAAGAGTAACGTCTCAAATAGCAATTCAAGCATGTAGACAAATTAAATGTCAACAAGCAAAAAAAGAGTATGAAAATCTTTCAGATGTCAGAAAGGAAATTATTGACAAGATCATATTCAAAGCAAGATCTGCTAGTGATATAGCAGCAGAAATAAGAAAAGATCGTACTACTGTTTCTCGATATCTTAATGAATTAAAAGACATTGATTTGATCACCTTTAATACGCAGGGAAGAGAAACACTTTACAAAGCAACTTTGCCAACACAGATTCTTTTTGAAATGGAACATATGCCTACCATAGAAAAAGATAGAAGAAGAAGTGAAGAAGCAGAGAAAGGAGAAGAAAAAAGACATGTCTAGGCTTAGAATAATTAGTCTTGCTCATCGTGCAACTTGGTCAGATGTGGTATCTCAAGATGCAATAGAAAAGATGTGTTCTCTAGAAGAAGGATCTTCTTCTTCTTGTTGGCTGAATCTAAATGAAAACCCTGATGGTAAAAGAAGAAGAAGCGGCATATACAAGATTAGCAAACTCAAAAGAGAAAATTACATAGTGGCACATTTTGCTGTAGACAATGAAATCAGTGAAGACTATAAATGTCTAGAAAAGATATTGCAAGAAGATGGATGCTTACCTGATGGAATAGATGTGCCAATTGCAGTTCCAAAGGCTACAAAAATTGTCCTCATTTTTAACTTAAAAAGGGGTCTGTGCTATTCTTTGTATCCTGGAGCTCTATTGAACTTTGAAATTATTCAACAGTGTTTATCTGATCTAGAAAAAGAAACTAGAATACCTCTCAAGGCTGCTAGACTTTTCTATTATAATAAAGATATTCTTGAAAAAATAACAATTGTTGCGAAGAGCTTAGAGTACGAGCCATACCTGTCAAAAGGAGATTTTGACACCGTGAAAATAACAGCAGAAGGAGATTTAGACTCAAATTATGATTGGAAAGCATATGAAGAATCACTAAATGATAAAGAAAAATGGACCATCATTGGTTACAGAAGGCCAACAAACCATTTTAACGATTTATTTCGATTATACAATAGAAAGAAAAGCAGCGATATAGCACTACCTGAGACAGAAGATCTTGGTTATGATGATCTAGTTGACAGAATTCTCAATATACAATTAATATTTGAAAATGCTATAGGTAAAGAAATTTGCGATTATTGTTTTCCAGAGCCAATAACTACTTTATCACAATTTAGCATATGAGGAAAGAATAGATATTTAGTTTATGGAGATGACCATCGTTGCCGCCAAAATCCACTACTGTTTTTTTCACTTCGTATATAGACTTTTCCAAGTTACTTGAATAACTTATTTTCGATATTACTATTGTTTTTTTGTACGACTCTCCAAACCTAGGACAGCCAGATATAACCAAATTGTACAGGGAGTACTGGAAACTAAAGCCACTCCATAAACTCTATACCACTTATACACAAAGTTAGGAGATAAGGGTATAGGAGCTTTTCTAAAGTTATACAAATTAGCTAAGAAAGAAGGTGTTAGTAGAAAGCAAGTTGTCAATCTTCTTCAATTAGCTGATGAGTATAATGCTTTTGGACTATCGCATCTTGAAAAACGGCGCAAATGGCTT
>DASQRW010000126.1:0-12332 GCA_035642715.1 Nitrososphaeraceae archaeon
CCTTTTTTTTACTATGAATGCGTTACTAGTTCAATAGTAACAAATTGCTGAGTGCGAAATCGCTTGCGATAATGCAAGGCCTGTATGGTTATATTCCTCTAAATGGTGGTCGAACCCGCACACTACCAGATTCCGAATCCCTCCGAGCCCGCATCAATCTTTACACTTTATTTAAGCCCAAAACTATACTTATGGTGGAATATAGTTGTCTGTGATTGAAGAACAAGACCCTTTATCCATGTTCTTATGTGCTCTAAAAGCTCCAGAATCAAAGCTCCAGTATCCACGTCGCTTCAAAATGTTTCTGGACTAATTAAATAAACATCTGCAAAGAAACCTCCATCTATTTAGCCGCTAGAGAATTCTTAACTTTGTGCACAATCTCCATTAGTAATCATCAATATAATGGATTCTTTCATTCTTTCTGATGTAATCATGTTTATTTTCTCTACCTAAGTTCTGTTCTTCTTCTTCAGAACGCTTACCTTCTTTATTATTATCATCATCAATTGATTCATGCTTTGAAATTTGTTTTTGTTAA
Source organism: Nitrososphaeraceae archaeon (assembly GCA_035642715.1). Classification (GTDB taxonomy): domain Archaea; phylum Thermoproteota; class Nitrososphaeria; order Nitrososphaerales; family Nitrososphaeraceae; genus JAJNBK01. Next base: position 542 of record DASQRW010000126.1, read on the forward strand.
CCAGTCAATCATCTTATGTTGTGAAAACAATAGCGCCATAATTAATGGTTCAGCTGGGAATAATGCCCTTAGCGTTAATTGCAGCAGCATACTCGTAACAATCATTAGCATATTATTGAATAATTCTCTATCTTCTTCTTTTGAAGACAGGCTATCTCCAAAACTCTTCCATGATTCAATTTCCTTTGTAAGAATATCTTTATTTGGAAATAAACTCATATGATGAATCACCTACATCTCTTTTACTATTACTTTTAAGAATTGAAATACCTAATAGACACGGAGAGATGTATCCTTAAAGACCACAGTATTATTGCTGCGAATTATACAATGATCGATAGTATGTTCTGGGCCATAAATTCATGTCAAATTTATTTTACAAACCCTGGCACCGTGTCAATCTTATTCCTTATAATCCCAAATCCTAGCGGATAGAAAATGTAGATGATGTGGATGACATGACAACAGTCTGCTTGGTTACAATAATGATAGTCATAGGCTGATAATTGCGGCAATTAGTCATAGGCAATTAGTCATATTAAAGATAACTCAAAATGTAAAAGTGATCAAACCAGATTAATAACATAATGTAGTAATCCCATGTATATTATTGAATAGTAATCTCCTATAAAGGTAATATTTCAAAATATAGTCCAAGAAAATTATATTATATTATATTTTAATTTAGTTAATTTATTATAATAATGAATGCGCAAACAACTTTAACACTATTTGCGATAATAGCAGCTGTTGGAGTTTTAGGAATAGTAATAGCTGACACCATTATAGCTATACAAGAAGCTGAAGCTGGATGCGAGCGTGGTGCAGCACCGAGCACAGCAGTCAATGCAAGTCAAGGACGCTGTTTCCAACCAAGATAAACTTAAAGTATTCTTTAACTATACTTCTTGCTAAATTATTATTTCTTCTATAGTGTCAATATGTTCGTATATGTGACTTAAGACAGTTGAGAAAATTTCATTGTATCTACAGCAGCAATATGTGTTATCTCTAAAGCTTTACTTTGAAGGTCATTCTATATGCTAATTATTACCACCATTATATATTATGGTGATTTGCTTGCATTGATAGTAATGATGATAGTTTCCATGGTGTCATTTTCTGACCAACTAAATTGTTTCTGCAAGATATGTTAGGAACCTGACTTAGGTGAGGAGTAGTAGCAGTAATAATAGTAGATGGTAGAATAACTTGACTATGAATCTGTTGATGTTGTTGATTATTTTGAGCTTTCTTTTGTTGTTCCTGTTCTTGTTCTTCAAGTATAGGATATATCAAATTATTATGAAGTTGATTTAGTATATGTCTTATTGTAAATCTTAGTAATTCTGATGTACTTTCTTGTTTAATCAGCCCAGCTTGATATTCTATTTGCTTAGTATTAGAAGTGCATTATAATCATCTGTTGATAGCTTTGTTGACAATACATGTTTATATCATTGATTTGTTTAATCTTGATCAAGTTTCTGGATATTATTTATACCTAGTGATGGTAATGATGATGATGCTCTAATGGCTGTAGCATCTGCTGCCGCTGCCATGATCCTATTTGTCAATTCTGGTTTTAACTTATTGTAAAGCTTTTCAGACTCTTCTAATATCAGAGCAGTATAATTATCATTAAATGATTGTTGTTGTCCTGACAACATTAACGAAGTGTGGTTAGGTCCATAAGTAGCAGAAGTAGTTTCAACTGAAGTACTATATGTTATAAAATTATATAATTCAGGGTTGCTTCTTAATGATTCAATTATTGAGAGAGTAGCAAATTCCAAAAGTAATTTACTGTCATTTAACATACTTTTCGCTTCTTCAAAAGCTGCCTGTTTTATTTTATCAATATATTCCTCATTATTGCTCTTAAATTCTGTTACAATAGCCTCAAGTCTTGTCTTTTCATTGTAGAGGTTTTCTATCTCTCTTCTTTCTCTTTTACAAGACATACGATAAGAGTTCAAGAGTTTAGTTGTTGATGCTATTTTATTGTTCAATTGGTATAAATTTCTCTCATCTATTTGCTTTTGAAATTGTAGCATACTTATCTCATTTCTTAATCTTTTAAATCTCTTCTCCACTGCTGGTAAATCATTATTAGCAGTTTCAAGAAGATTAACAACTTGCTTTACACCCATACCTTTGGCCTTGGATAATTTGTGTAGCTTTAGAAAAGGCTCAATATCACCTTTAGTCTTTTCATAAACCATATTCAGATTATGTACATGCTTTAGCTTCCAATACTCTCTGTAGAATTTCGTTGCCTCTGACTCTCTAAGGTTTAGTGTGATAGCGACTTCTAATGGAGTTTTTTTATCAGAAAAGAGTTTGTAGGCTTGGGCGCCTAAAGATATGTGTTGTTGTTCTTCCTGTTCGCGATTTTCCTCAGCACCATCTTGTTGTTTTATTCCTTCTTTGTTCTTCTCCTCAACTGCCTTATTCAAAATAATTCCTATATCTCTAAATGACATTCTAGCCTCTTTTGCTATCTCACGTATGGTTTTACCTTGATTGTAAAGGTCTAGTACAAGTCTTTCTCTTTCTTGTCTGGTTATTATTGACAACTTTATATCTGATTATAGTCAACAGAGGCTTAAAGCTCTTGCTACCACCTGTTACCAGTTTTGTTATCATTACTACTACTTCGTTACCTCTGTTATCATCTATTTTCAACTGTTACCACTGCACGGTATTTGAATTCAAAGTATCGGTAATAATGCATTCATATATGTACTAGATATTTGATGAATTTCATTTGAATTTATCTTTCCCTGAATTAACTGGAATAGAATATCGCAATGTATTATTAGAAGAACAACAAAACATCGAAAACTTAATACTTTGATAAGATCCTTTCTGTAATTATCTGACAGTTGATATCTGTCTTCATTGATATGATGTAATTTGCTATTATCAGAGCATTATCATTTGATATATTGTTAAGTAATTTAGAATATTCACGGGGTAGGTCTGCTGCAGCAGTCTCTATCTTTCTGTCAAAATATGAAGCGGCGTAACTTTTCTCTTCAACAATAGTAATTAACCAATAATTATCGATAATGCCTGAAATATATATAACTGCATATTATATATTCAATAACTTTAAAATTATCTCAATTATCAAATTCTTTGATGACTATTGTATTCTTATCTATGCTTTTCTTCATCTGGATGTTCATAATAATTTTATTAGATTCTCATTATTCCTATTACAATAATAGCAGTGACTATATTGCTTATGGGCATTTAACTGGCAGTATTACCAGTGGAAGTACTAGTAGTAGTAACAAAATCCAAGAATGGATACACCAAAGGGAAGGTATTAAAATTCAATTTACGTATAAACCAGATAGGCCTATAGTTGATACTTTTACAGAGCTAAAATTCAGTGTACTGAATATAACCAGTGGTGACCATATAAAAGACTTTTTGGCAAGAGTAGTAGTCACAAACGGTCAAAGATTATTTAAATTTGAAAATATCACTGTTGCTGATGGTGACTTCTCTGTAAAATACCTGTTTCCAGATGATGGCACACATCAAGTTGTTACTGGAATAGATATGAAGGATTCGATTAATCTGCTATCATCATTTAATGTATTTGTTCCACATCAACAACCCCCTACTCTGTTGAATCCTTTTCCTTCTTCCTCCGATTCATCATCTCCTCCGTCTCCGCCGCCATCATCACCCGAAACTTCTGTGTCACCACCATCGTCAGAAAATAATGATAACAATAATCAAAAGATAATAGCTACTGCTTTAGTAATAGGCCTTTTTAGTGGAATAGCAGTAGTAACTATAGTATTAGTAAGAAAGAAGTAAAAAAAGATTCAATATGTCAGTACTGAGCAGAACCAAAAAAAGAATTTCATACATACAACTGAGATTTAACTTCAAATTGATAAAAGACTACCATACCAACATAATTTGGAAGAACCCTATATACGGGTCTCAGTATTATATTCCAAAAACAGTCCTACGGATATAGCAGTAGCCTTGATGCATTGCAATAATATGATGAAAGTAATTAAATGTAATTACTATACACCTAAGAAAGAATTCAGTAACTCTCAATCCAGCCAGCAGCAGTGGGTTGTCCTATTGTAAAAATAAAAAATTTTTACAGAATTGTCATAGTTTCTATCATAAAGCACAATAAATGAAAAAATTATTTATTGGTTACTAAAAGGGTCATAGCCAGAAGGACTAATACCTACTTTAGATAAATTGGCGATTTTGTTCTTATAAATTAATTTTTAGTTGTTAGAATTTTATTCAGACTAATTCTAGGTAAGAAGAGAAGACACAAACTGTATTGTAAACGAAATATTTATTTTAATCCTATATTTCTCAATCTTTTTATTTGTGCAATTTCTCCTATAAATGCATAAAATTTTTAGGATTACTTGATCCTAGGTTTCTGAAAATCGGTATTCCAAAATATGACTATAAATTTTATTGTAGAATCAACAAGGCAAATTTTATCACTCGTGAAGAAGAAAGTTTGAGAAGACCTAGAGTAGGATAACGTTATAATAGTCTGGCGCTACTAGCAGTAGATGCAATTTAAATGATTACAAGTAGGCTAAGTATAAAGCTTTTACCGGCATTAATACAAACAAAATAATTTCTGTTATATAGGTTTATTATTATATAATTTTTCATTTCATTGATACTATGATGGTTAGAATTCAAATAGTATCAATTGAAATTTGAATGGCCTCTTATAAAATCTATCCTAAAGCTTTCTTAAGAAACTGTTATTGCACATACAATCCTGAATTTCCTTTTTTATCTAGTAATATTCTCCCAAATGAAAGCACCAACAATCCATGAATTCAAGGCATTCAAAATATTAATTACATTTGAGACATTGTTTCTGCATGATTAGTAACAGCTTTTGTAACTAATAATCTTTTATTTGTAATCAAGAGCTCATGGTGCCTCAGACGATTTGATGCGTTGCAGTTAATAGGTCTTGATGTAGATATTGTCATTATATTGAAGTCTTTATATAAATCCGTTATGAATTCGGAATTTGAATTTGATAATAATACAATGGATCTCATGTTGCTTAATCTTCTAAATTCTTTCGCTAACATAACTTGCTCGGGATATCCAAACTCATCTTTTGTATAATCTTTAAAATAACAAGTTTTGCTCAATGGAAGATATGGGGGATCTAGATAGACAAAGTCACCAGTCTGACATCTCAGAGTTACATTCTGATAGTAATCACAAATTATCTCTGCATCTGTTCTTTGTAAAATCTCAGAAAAAGCCTCTAATTTTTTGGGATTACAAATTACAGGTCTTGCATAAGTTCCATGTGGGACATTAAAAGATCCTGACTTATTTACCCTATATAGACCGTTATAACATGTTTTATTTAGAAAAATCAAGCGAGCTGCATTTTCTAAATCGTTAGCTGGGCAGAAAGTATCCCGTACATAATAATAATACTCCTCTGGTCTTTTGTAATAACTTGATTGATGTATCTCTAAAATGTCAATTAAGTTTTGAACATTGTCTCTAACACACTTATAGACATTTATAAGGTCATTATTTGAATCAGACAATATTGCTTTGAATCTAGGCTTTGTCTGGGCAAGATAAAGAAACAGAGCTCCGCTTCCAAGAAAAGGTTCAAAGTATAGATCAATGACTTCTGGACAAAACCTACTTAGAAAATGAGCAATTCTTCTTTTTCCTCCTGCCCACTTGAGAATAGAACTTATCCTGTTTTCCAAAAGCCTATATAACATAAGACAAAACTATTTAAAAACTCTCATCTGGAAAGAAATAGAAGAATCTACTCAATAGTAAAAGAAATTGAATCTGTGTTCTACTTCTCTCCCTCATATCCATGCGGCAGGGTGTCCCATGTTTAACGTTTACGTTTTCAGTTGTTATTTGTTCGCTTACAGTACATGTTTTAGTTAATGGCTTCTTTTGCAATTGTTGCTTAATCTTAGTTCCTTTTTATCACAATCATTCCAATCAATATTATTAGTATTAGTACCATTTTCTATTGCCGAGTATGACTATACATGAAATTCAATAATGACACCTTTTTCTCTCGTCTTACTATATTAGAATACTTCTGACTATATTAGAAAAGTTCTGATTTCAATCGGTATCCAAGCCTATGATATATATATATATATATATATATACATGTAAGCATCTGCTGCATGTACTACGGTAAATATTAAATTAAACACATTGCAATCATATATAATAGATCAGCAAATTTAAGTTGACAGAGTGAGTTTTTGTCTTAATTTTGCTGCTGCTATGGCAGATGCTAGTGCCCCAAGATATAATCCTGCTCCAAGTAACAGGTTACCGTTAAAGCCAATCACCATAGACGATATAGCAGTCACCACTGTTGCTATTACTGAGGCGATAACGTTTATACCCCATAGTAGAGTAATATTTTCATCAGTATGCTCACCCTGATTTGAATGCATGGAAGCCATTCTTGTAATGGATGGAAATTGAAATCCCATAAGAAGACCAGCAGGCGATAGAAGTGCAAAAGTCAACATAATTCTCTGCGGCAGTTGCAGAATTATAGCTGAATCTATAATCCCTTGTAGAAGACCATAGTAAGCTAACACTATTCCAACCAGAAGTGGTATTGATACTACTACAGCCTTGTAAGGATTTTTATGAAATAATCTGCCGCTTAAATATGCACCTATTCCACTAGATAATAAGATCGAAAAAAGTATAACAGTCAATGCCATTATTGGCGTTCCAAGTAACAATAGAAATTTTTGAATAAAAGTTATTTCTAAAAACATGAACCCAAGCCCGATAAATATTACAAAGATCATATGGAACCATAACGAAGTTGATGACGTGATTGGAAGGGCCCTATTTCTCCTTGAATAATATATCAAAAGCAAAGCAAGTACTGCAGATACTCCGAGCACAGTTTCCAAGAGTAGTATCATCTGGTTTGGAACCTGTTCTTTTGCAAAATAGAATGGAGAATCATCGGTAGGTGGTTTTAATTTTAAGATTGCTCTAAGATCACTTTCTTGCAATTGTTGACTATGATAATAGTTTTTATCTAATAGTAATGTGTCATAAGGGGGCTGTATATATCCGCCAGGCATTGCAATGACTCTAGCATTATTGTTAGCAATTCTCTCTTTTGCCAAATTAATTTCTGAATCAGTAAATGGATTATTTTTTATTATTAGAAGGACTGGATATATCGTTTGTTTATTATTTGATTCAAAATATAATCCAGGACGATTTTCTACTACCAATATCTGCTTTCTAATGTCTTCACTACTTCCTCCTTTTTTCTCCTGACGTAACGATTCTGCTACAAGGGGCATAAGTCTTGGCAGTTCAAAATTCCAACGCACCATAACAAGCATCCCGTTGTCTTCATCCAAGTGACGTAAATATTGCCTGAACGCTTCTACTGTGTAGAGATAATTTTCTGAAAGTGCATATCCACCAGCAAGCTGAGCAGCCCAAGAATCAACGAGCTTTATTACTATCCTATCATATTTTGAATCACTAGAGCTGATGAATCGTCTGCCGTCATCGAGGAATAATTCTACCTCCTTACGTTCGTATAAATTTCCTGCTGAACTGCCAAATTGTTTTGCTCTTGATATTATCAATGGATTTATCTCTACTGCAGTCACTTTCTTTGAGCCGCCAGCCAGGGCAACCAAAACATCTTCGCCGCCACCGCTACCGATAACTAAAGTATTGTTCACATTATTTGATATTTCAAATGGCAAATAATCCATAAACTTTTTTAGCCATACAAGATCTGCAGAAGAACCATTCCATTTGAATACTGGAGTATCGGCATCGGCATCGATGGCTATCGCGGATAAGGCTCTAGATCTGCCATTATTATCGCCATCGTCGCTGTCCTGAGGATTGAGTTGTCTAGTAACATCAATCCGGGAGAAAGAATTCCATTGGGTTGATAAATGCTCAAACTCTGAAGGTTTTGCCAGCTGATAATGTAATCCTTTATTTTCACCAGGTTTTATTGCTAATATATTTGCGTCTGTATTGGTTGCTAACAATATTGCAGAGGCAGCCAACACAATTATTCCAGACAGCTTTATTTTATTTTCAATTACTGGCGTGTTTGATACATTTTTTTTCTGTGATGGAGTAGATAACACTAAAGCAACAATAAGCGAAGGACCAATGACTAACAGAGCTGCCGAAAGTAGAACAGATTCTGCGCCCAATCTTTGCATTAGGGGATCAAGCATAAGTGTAGCTGCGGCTGCTCCTACTAGATCTATAAAGTATAGTTTGCTTACCTCTCTAGGCATTGCAAAGAATATTAGTGACATTGAGATGCCAGCAAAAAAGAAAGGAATTGAGGAAGTCAAATAGAATAGATAAATGAAATGTATATTTGGTGGGATGACCTGCCCTATTACAACTAGGAAGATTGGTACAGACACTGCAAAAATTATAGTAGTTTGAAGTATTTTTGATGGTAGTTGCTCTCTTTTTACTTTATTCTTTAGAATATGCGTTAGCAAAGATCCAATTCCAAGTCCAAAAAAAGCTATAGAGATCGCCATAAAAGCATAATCATACCACAGGACAATTGAAAAAATCCTAGTGAGTGCAAGCTCAAATAATAATACACTCATTGATAGCATAAAAAGTGTAGTAAGGAGAAAAGTCAGTAGCGATAGAGAAGGCAATTCAAAATCAACAGTAAATATATCTCATATAAATTTTCATAAATTAATGATACTATACGATATGATTAGTCAAAGTATATCAGCATCCATATTGTCCGAACTTTTTCAATGTCATTATAGTCGAGCCAAATTATTGCATTTTCATTTGAGAGCACAGTATTTGATGACTGAGTATTACATATATATATTGAGTGATAGAATTAGACATTGCCAAATACTCCATCTATTATGGCATATCATGATAATGTTTAGCCAAATTATGCTATAGTTTTATAAAAAAGTTGTTGTAATACATTATATAGTTGCCATCATTATTACCATCAGATTAGACATTATCTATTGGACTTTGGTTCTTTTCTTAACTGTAAAGTATTTCAGTATTACCCTACATTGGTAACATCGGTACATAATCTATTGAAATATAGAAACGATGTTGATTTCTACTAATTTTTTCTATTCAGATAAAAGTGTTTATTTTTTAATTTCAATTCTTCTAATGCTTTAGATATAGTAGTTATTAGATTCAATTGAGCACAACCATCTAATAGTAAATAAACATACATTAAATTATAGCAGTATTTATAGCCTTGAGAAAAAACTTTAAGTAATTGGGATCTGAAAAGGTGTTTTTACTCCTTGTCCTTGGAGTAAGTCTTCTCTATACTTTTCTAACATCTGGCATTTTGTATTCACAAGCGCAGCTACAACCTCAACTTCCACAAATACCGACAATAGCAATAAAAATTAGTTCGCCTACTGCAGGTCAAGAAGTTCCGGTGGGTGAACTGAATATCATGGGGACATCTACAGATAACGCTACAACTGATTGTAAAGTTTATGTAGATTGGAATGACCAAAAGCCATTTCAAAATGCCACAGCAACTGGTCTTGGTGGAGAAAATGACTATTCAAATTGGACGTTTACATACACTAAGGACTACCATCTCATTACAAATGGAACAAATGAACTAACCTCTAAACTAATTTGTTATGATGGCCTTACTGATTTAACAAAGTGGAATAGTGTTAATATTACTGGAGTAGTAAAAGCCGAAAATCAGACACAACAACCATTAATTGTTGATAATATTACATCTTCTGGAAATGGTCCAGTAAAAGTAGGCTCATCTCCATCAAATCCACAGGCAGAACCTTCTTCAGTGCCAGAAAGCGCATCCCAATTAGTTCCATATAAAGAAGCAGAGGAAGAGGATGAACGTGAAGAGGATACGCTCAAAGAAGTAATAGTAGAAGAAGCAGAGGAAGAGGATGAACGTGAAGAGGATACGCTCAAAGAAGTATCTGATGCGGATCCATTCAAGTTACCATTCTGATCAAGAAATAGAAGATAATCTGATATAGATAATTTTAAAAAATATTGTTTAATCTTCAAGACAATAAATAGAAAATGCAGAAGGAGAGAGTACTTATTCGATAACGGAGTACCTCTTAAAGTTCTTTAGTAATGTTACAGAATTTGCTAAAAATTAGTAAAGACTCAAAATTTCATAAGACTCTACCAGTATACCAGCACCATACATACTACATTCAATAATTTTACCATATAGGAAATTAACTTCTATGTGGGAGTATATCCAGAAGTTTAACATTGACACATTTATCCTAATTATAAAGATATTTTTGGATTATTTTTATAATGTATATATATATATTTGTAAAGCAGATTTGTACTAATATGAATGCAACAGATTTGATGTCGATAAATGTTGTAGCTGCTAAAGAGAATTTAGCAGCTAGCGAAATTAGTGCTAGGTTACTTCTTGGAGAGTTTAATGGAGTACCTGTAATTGACAATAATCAGAAAGTAATAGGTATAGTTACTGCAATTGACATCTTAAGAGCATTAAGAGAAGGTAAGAGTCTAGGTAACATAACAGCGAGAGATATAATGACTCCAAATCCTTCAGTGGTTAAGAAAGACACATCGATAGAAGAGATTATAGATATTATGGTTGAAAAAGAAATTGTATTGGTACCAGTAATACAAGAAGATGGTAAACTTATTGGTGTAGTTGCTAGACTTGATATATTAAGGCAAAAGTTGAATGAAGGTTTTGTTACAATAGATGGGAGAAGAAGTGGAATTGCTAAAACTTAGGGTTCTCTAGCTAATACATTTTGATTGGAATATTATAACATTTCTTTATGAAAGAAATGTTATAATTCTATAGATGTATAGAATTTTTTATATTCATGTCATGCCTAAATTACAATACTGTGGATGCATATGCGAAAGATCTTAATATCTGCACCAGAACTTATCATCAATAAATTAGAAGAGAAGTTAAGACACAAATATGATGTTCAAATCAAAACAATTCCTAACGATGCTAGTGCTGTCTGTGAGATAAAGGCAAAGGTAGGAAGAGACATCATTACAATTTGTCGGTTTGCCTGTGATGAAAATTTAAAAGACATATTGACAATGTTTGAAGTTAATTATGAATTAAGGACAAAATCGCGAAATTAATCCATTGGATTGAAGGTTTTGTAGTATACTGGCTTTCTATATGAATCATATTTATTTTAGATAGTAAATAAATAGTGATAGTAAAATAATCAAAATAAAATGAATAAACAACATAGGAGATTTATATCAAATAATTAAGTAATTTAAAGCCGCAGATCCTATCAGGTGCTTATGAAATGAGCTTTTGGGGTATTGAACCAGAGGATTGGTTTAGGAGATTTTTTGCTGGTAGAGAAGGCAATCCAAAAACAGGAGGATGGCGTAGAGATGTATTTAGAGAATTTGAAGATATGAGAAGAGAAATGGAAAGGCTATTTGAGGAACAGTTTAGAGACATTCAATCAACAGCGCCAAAAGAATTAGTAAGAGAATATGAAACTCCTGAAGGCGGCAAGGTAAAAGAAATAAGACCATTAGTATATGGTTAGTAAAAGCGGCTCTGTTAACTTGGCGATAAATCTATAGCTGGATGAATCCTACTTCTTCTTTTATGCATATATTTAAAAGAAACAGAACGTCTGCAAAGTATGTTTGCTATGGGTTATACTTATATTTTTTAGGATTATCTTTT
>DASQRW010000127.1:0-34843 GCA_035642715.1 Nitrososphaeraceae archaeon
ATAATTAAATCGGACTCCAAATAGTTTAACAATATTTTCTTGATTTATGATTTCTTCACTGTGTCAATTCATTCTATTTTCATGCTAATACAAAAATTTTTTAGCATATGAATAGAGTATATTCTTGAAGACCAAACAGTCATAAGTGATTTAGATACTTTCAGTAGCATAAAAGTAACGATTATACTAAAAATGTTGATTGTGAATTAATAAATGTGTTGTGTGTAAAAATATTTAAATACTTATAATATATTCAACAAGTAACAATAATCATTAATACTATTGGAAAGTTGTTATATATCTCTTTTTTTGTGATTTTAGGATCGTTTATTCTATGAGTAAATACACTCTATACTATTACTACGAAATGACTAGCCGGTATTACTTATCCATTCTATAAAAGGCACAAGCGTACTTTCAAACGGCAATGATTTGGAATCTTTTGCATTGAAGCATACTAATAACATTCTTCCTTCAAGTTTTCTTCTTAGTGATGAAGGAAGCTGATTTTCATCAAATGGCTGAAATAGTTCAAAAAAATAATCTTGCTTGTAATATGCTATATGCTGTGCAAAGCAATCTGACAGAATACTGGGATCGCCAGCAATTCGTTTGTTCATTTTAGACCAATCAAACGAACTATCTTTCTGCAATTCTATAGAAATTTGTAGGCTTCTTCTTATATAATTCTCACGAGTAAAATTTGAATCCATTTTGTTTGGCATGTTATAAAAACCTCTTATGTCTTTAGCCAATTGGCCGATTGCCCTTTTTGCGAGATCAATTGCGGTCAGTATTTCCAGCTGTCCTTTTACTCCATAATCCTTTCCAAACATGTAGAAAGTTGCTGTCAACTCGTCCTTCTTTATAAAGGGAAACTCTATTTTTCCTGCCATAAATTGTGTGATTCTATAAGAAATATCAGTGGGCAAGAACATACCCATATAGGAATCTGATACAACTACCAATGCTGCTGAGAGAATAAACCTTGATTTAATGTTTGATATTGTGTGTGATTATCTTGTCAACTGAAAACCTTCATTTTTTTATCAACGAATTATTTAACTAAAAAGTTTCTGTATTTTATTATCACTTTCTAATTAGTTAAATGGAATCTTACTTTGAGAATCAGAACATCGTAATATATTAATTACATCTTATTCTTGGGCTGTATATTCAAAGTCGTTGAAATAAAAAGAAAGTAGAGGAATATTATTTTCAGTGTGCGTGGGGTGGTGGAGCACTGCCCTTTGATAGCTCTTCACTAAATGTTCCTGCTGCTTTTTCATGAAATTCCAAGCTAGACTGGTCTACCTTGACTGCCTGAGGTGGACATACTGAAACGCAAGCCATGCACCAAATGCAATCATGTTCTCTAATTGGATCAGCCTTGTCTGTGTAGTCCTTTCTCTCTTCCTTAACAGAACTACCAGTTCCAGCACTTGTAGCATTGGCCATTTCTACAGCTGGTATATCGTTTTCTGTTCTATACCATTGAAATACTTGCACTGGACAGGCTTCAATACAAGCACCATCTGCTATGCAAGAGTCCCAATCTACTGCGACCATGGTGCCGTGAACTCCCAATGGGACTTGTTCTTCTCCCTTAGCTGAATAAGCTGATTTTACTTCTTCATTTTCTGCAGCCTCTTGAGGTTTTCCTGGCCCCCAAACAAAGTGATAGTGTTCATCATCGGAATGCTTATGCTTCCCAATTGTTTGATGGTTTCTGGGAAAGTCTGGATCTATTGGCATATCTGAATGAATTTCAAGTTACCATATTATATAAACCATATGTGATTAGGTTCTAATAGTACAGATTACTTCGAACTAAAATATAGTACATGATATAGCATTTATATGAAACGATGAGAGTAGGAATTAAGTATTAAGAAAATATAAGAATATAATAATAAACATGTGAATTAATTGATTAATTCTATCTACAAACAACAGAATAATACTATCAATACAACGACAAAGAAAGGTTATTTAAGAGTTCAAATTCGATGAATGGTTTTATTAGAGATAGAGATAATTGGCTTATATAACCCTGGTTAAATCTAGACAGTTGAAAGCAAGGTCATCAGTCAAAGTTATATAATATATAAAGATCATGCATGAAAATATAAAGTATAATATCAAAGATATATACATAATGATAAATATATTTGAGATTTTTTGATAAAATACTTGTCATAAAAACTTATACACATAATGATTTGATAAAGCTGACCATGGATTCTAAGTATAAACATGTAATAACTCAGTAGATATGACATCTATAATGTCTCTTCATCAAGAAGCATCATCAACACAACAAGATAACAACTTCACAACAGGCCAAAGTTGGGGAGCACTTAGAAAAGCCTGGAAGGGGTACAGAATTGCGAAGGTACAGGACGATAATGCCAAGATGACAGAATACGCTAGTAAAATTCGAAAAATCCAACAAGAGTTAGGAATTAGCGTAGCCTCATTTCCACATTTAGGAATCCCCTAAGTCAAGGCGAAACTCTTTTTTTTATCGATACATGTTATTACTATTATTACTAGAAGCTAATTGTTGATGTAATTTAATTTCAATCTGGGATTTAGGGATTGCACCGACAATTATGTCTTCTGCCTTTCCATTCTTGAAAATTATCATTGTAGGTATACTTTCAATACCGAAAGATCGTGCAATCATCTGATTTTCATCTATATTCACCTTTCCAAATACAACCTTTCCTGTATAGTCTCTTGCTAGTTGTTCTATTATAGGCGAGATTATCCTGCAGGGCCCACACCATGGAGCCCAGAAATCAATAAGTAATAGAGGATATTTTGATATTTCTTTTTTAAAATTTGAGTCGGTTAGATTAATGGGTTCTTTTATATTGTACATGGCTGAATTTGATGCTATGGACTTTTGTAATTCTACCATCTTTCTGTGTTTTATAGCTTCAAGTTCCTCATCGTCACGACCAGACATGTATTATCAATTTTATATATGTTATATGTACGTTATGTGTCAATAAATTAATAATAATAATCCATAATTATCAGTATAGCATCTTTGTTTTGTATGTGTGCTTATCATATACTTGTGTAAGTGTGGGTATCTTGCCTAGGATAAACGATATATAATTATTTAACTTTCTCTGATTTTTAGTGGTTGATTAGTTTGGAAGAAGAATCTAACGAAATTAAGGAAGTTGAAATTAAAGAATCGCGTATTGACAATGATGATAATAATAACGTTACAAAATTAAAGGAAGACTTGACTGCATTAAAAGAGGAATTACATGAAGCAAGAAAATCCTCAGATAACAATTTGAATAGATTAAAGTATATGATGGCTGAATTTGATAACTATCGCAAACAGATGGAAAAGCAAATAGAGTCTAGAATTGAGTCTGGAAAAGCTGAACTTTTGGTCAAATTTCTTAGCCTACGTGATGACTATTTAAGAGCTTTAGAGATGGCAAAACAGAGCAAGTCCGAAACTGTTGTTATTGAAGGCCTAGAAGGAATATTAAAAAACTTTGATTCTCTTCTTAGATCTGAAGGAGTTATGGAAATTGAGACGATTGGGACACCTTTTGATCCCAATGTTCACGATGCTATTGGCTTTTCACATCAAGATGAGATAGAAGAGAATATAATTACGAAAGAAATTCGTAAAGGGTATATGTTCAACAATAAAGTTTTAAGACCAAGCCTCGTTCTAATTTCTAGAAAGATAGTTAAAAATACCGCTAATGATACAGAAAAAATAGAAAAAGAGGCTGAAAATTAGTATGGCAAAAATTATAGGAATTGATCTTGGAACAAGTAATTCTGCTGCGGCAGTAATGATAGGTGGCAAACCCTCAATTATACAGGCAGCTGAGGGTACTTCTGTTGGAGGAAAGGCGTTTCCGTCCGTGGTTGCTTTTACCAAAGACGGTCAGCTATTAGTAGGTGAGCCTGCGAGGCGTCAAATGATATCCAATCCCGAGGGTACAGTTACTGCGGCAAAGCGCAAGATGGGAAGCGATTTTAAATTCTATGTTTTAGGTAAAGAATATACTCCACAGCAAATATCTGCCTTCATTCTTCAAAAAATTAAGAAAGATTCAGAGGCTTTTCTAGGTGATACTGTGGATAGGGCTGTGATCACAGTACCTGCATATTTTAATGATAATCAAAGACAGGCGACTAAGGATGCAGGTGAAATTGCAGGTCTCCAAGTAGTGAGAATTATCAACGAGCCGACAGCTGCTTCACTTGCATATGGATTAGACAAGGTCCAGAAAGATCTGAAAATAATGGTTTTTGACCTTGGAGGCGGAACATTGGATGTTACAATAATGGAAATGGGAGGAGGAGTCTTTCAGGTCAAGAGTACCTCAGGAGACACTCAACTTGGCGGAACTGACATGGATAATACCTTAGTAGATTATATTGTAGAGGAGTTTAAAAAGCAATCTGGTCTTGATGTCAGAAATGACAAAGCTGCCATGATGAGAATAAGAGAGGCAGCAGAAAAAGCAAAAATAGAATTATCAAATATTGTCAGCACAGAAATTAATTTACCATTCCTTGCATACGATCCTAGAACAGGGCCAAAGAATCTTATCATAACTCTAACAAGAGCAAAACTAGAGGATCTCCTTAGACCGATAATCGAAAGATGCAGAGCACCAATGATGCAGGCACTTCAGGATGGAAAAATAACACCAGCTGATATAGACAAAATCATTATGGTTGGCGGACCTACTAGAATGCCAATAGTCAGGCAGTTTGTCGCAACAGCCATGGGTAAGGAACCAGAACGCGGTATTGATCCTATGGAAGCAGTAGCGATGGGAGCCGCAATTCAGGGCGCTATTATTTCCGGCGATGTTTCTACAGACATTTTATTAGTAGATGTCACTCCTCTTACTTTAGGCGTAGAGGTTCTGGGCGGCTTAAAAGAACCATTAATAGAACGCAACACAACAATTCCTACAAAAAAATCGAAGGTGTTCACTACTGCTGCTGATTATCAGACTGCAGTTACAATACATGTAGTCCAAGGAGAAAGACCTATGGCAGCTGATTGCGTTTCCTTAGGGATGTTCAACTTATCAGGAATCCCTCCTGCTCCTAGAGGTATACCGCAGGTAGAGGTTACATTTGATATAGACGCAAATGGAATCCTGAATGTTGCAGCGAAGGACTTGGCTACAACCAAGGAAGCAAAAATTACAATAACTGCTAACACGAAATTATCAAAAGAGGAGATCGAAAGGCTAAAGAAAGAATCAGATAATTTTGCTGAAGCTGATAAAAAGAAGAAGGAAGAGGCCGAAGTTAAAAATGAAGCCGATAACTTGATCTATGCTGCAGAAAAACTAGTCAGAGAAGATTTGAAGGACAAAATTAAACCTGAACAAGCTGATAAAGTTAACAAGGCAGCTCAAGAGCTAAAGGATGCAATTGCAAGCAACAACATAGACGATATCAAGACAAAAACTCAGGAACTGAAAACTATTGTCGGCGAGGTTAGTACGGAAGTTTACAGAACTGCTGGTGCTGCCTCTACTGCTGCTACTGCTACTGCTGGTGCTGGGGAAACACCTGGTCCTGGGTCAACAACGAGCGAGTTTGCGGGAGGAGGAGGAGGAGCTTCGGCAGGCACGTCATCTTCCCCTCCTCCTTCTTAATATTGCCTTTTCGGCTTATGAGCACGGCTTATGATGACAATCTTAGATCATAGGGATTTAAAAATATGAGTGGCAATAAAAGGGATTATTATGAGGTACTCGGCGTCCAAAGGAGTGCAAATAAAGAAGAGATCAAAAACTCCTATAGAAAGTTAGCATTACAATATCATCCTGATAGGAACAAATCACCAGGAGCTGAAGAAAAATTCAAAGAAATTTCTGAAGCATATGCTGTTTTATCTGATGATGAAAAAAGAAAAAGATATGATACTTATGGTCATGTCGGAGCCGAAGAAGTATTCAGAGGTTCTGAAGCTAATTTTGATGAAGTTTTTAAGGATATGGGATTCGGAGGTTTTAGAGATATCTTTGAACAGATTTTTGGAGGCGGCGGCCGTGGCGGATTTGGCAGTGCGAGAAATGATCCTTTCGGTTTTGGTTTTAGCTTTGGTGGAGGAAGAAAAAAAGGACGAGATATCATTTATGATGTTGAACTTTCACTAGAAGAGGTTCTCAAAGGTAGAAAGGATGAGATAGAATTACCAAAACTTGAGAAATGTAGCAACTGTGGAGGAAGTGGATCTGCTCCTGGGACAAAACCAAGAAAATGTAGCGTTTGCAATGGTCAAGGTCAGACAAGACGGGTATATAGTCAAAATAGATTCTCTACATTTGTCTCATTAGAACCATGTCGAACCTGCCAAGGGCAAGGCGAAATTATTGATAAACCATGTACTGTTTGTAGTGGTTCTGGCAGGTTTAAAAAGAATAAGAAACTGAAGTTAGAAATTCCTGCAGGAGTGGAAGATGGGATGACATTGCAGTTGCAAGGCGAAGGTGAGCCATCTGAAAATGGCATTGCTGGTGATCTGTTAATACGCGTTCATGTAAGACCACATTCCATATTTGAAAGATTGGAAGATGGTCACTTGCTCTATAATCTTAATCTGAAATTCACAGATCTTGCACTTGGAACTGACGTTAAAGTGCCAACCCTTGATGGCCACGAAAAATTAAAAATACCGCAAGGCACTCAGCCTAATACCATTCTGAATATTCGAGGCAAAGGATTAGCACACTATGGTAACTATGGAAGGGGTGACCAGTTGGTTAGAATCAATGTTAAAATTCCAACAAAATTAAACGACAGACAAAAGTTATTATTGAAGGAATTAGATAAGGAGTTCCGAAATAATGAATACGCATAGTGCTTTTAATAGAGTTGATGTTTTTTGCAGTCAATAAAAGAAAAGAGATTGTGTGTTCGTTCGAGGTAGTCTAGAAAAGGACTGAAATTCTATTATTCAAATATTGATGATAGCATAAGAGAAATAATAGAATATGGGCATATCGTAAATTATTGACAATAGTTATATAGTTACTAGTTTATCCCAGTTCATGGATAAAAATTCGAATTTTAGGAAAAATAATACAAAGACATAGTCTCTTTGTTAACACTTTTTATAATATGGTCATCCGTTTTTCTCTAATCATATCAGCTAGCACTGTAGATTTTATTTTTAATGGACCAGCCCCAGCGTTTGCTCAAGGGATCAAACAGAAGTCGAAGACTCTCAAAAACAAAAATGAATCTTTAATAAATGATAAATCATCCAAAGAGGAAGAAAGTTCAAATCCTATAGTCAAAGATACAGATAAAGACAAAGTAAATGAAGAATCCTCACAACAACAGCAAGATACAAAAGATGATAATGATAAACCACAAATTGGAATAATTACTGATCCTGTGCCAATAGATAACTGTGGAATAAACCTCAATGCACCGCCATGTTGTACACCTGGAAAGGATAAAGGATGTATAGGTGATAAAAAAGGAGGGCCATTACCTGGAACCATGGGGCTAATAGGTGGTGGAACATCACATCCTTCTTCTAAAGTCGAGGGCAATGTTCTCGTTCCAAATAAATGTCTGTCGTACGATGTGTCATTTGATTGGGGAGGGGATCATGTGATTACACTTCCAGCGAAGACTTGTATACAAATAAAAGAGTACCCTTCTACACCTAAAAAGGTAGCATTATTTGCTCAACAATGGCTTCAAGGTAATAAAGTTTATGACAATAGCTTTTCTAATATCCCATCATGTAATCCCCTATAGGTAATAAACCCCCGGTGAAACCCCCAGTCGTATTAAATGCCCCCCAGTAGGTAGTTTATTGTCGAACGTTGTATATAGCAACACGATTGGAGAGTAAAGTTTTTTTGGCTTGTATTTTGATACCAACCGAGAGGAGTTTGGTTTCTCAAAAACTATACAAAAAGGTCCTTTCCCTCCTTCCGGAGGGAAAGTTAAAAAAACCTCCCCACCTTAAGCTTCTTTTTCGTATCAGCCGCTAGGAACTTGAAGACAATATCTTGTCAGGTGGTTTTCAATCAATATAGATGTGAATAATGTAAATGTAAGGTATAATATAAAAGATCAATATTATATTCAAAATTTTATGCAAGGTTTTAAAAAAGAATTAGAAGAGAACATAAATAAAATGCTTAAATCAAGAGACGTATTGGGTCCAGGAGACATAAAGATTAATTTTACTAAACCATACCCATAAGATCGGATTAGATAGTAACAGGTAACAGTATCAATTTCCAGTGCTGCTTAAGGCCTAAACTGATGTTGTGTCTGGTTTCTTCAGACCGCTTCTGGCCTATATTATTTTGTTTCTTACCTCTTGACTCCAATGACGACCACAATTTGGATGGTTAGCTTTGAGAGCATTACTCAAATGATAAATAGACGTACCAAAAATGTTGAACAGCATGCTCCTAAGAACTTCGCTGAGAAGATAGTTACATCTTGTAAGAAGAAAGTCCAATAGTTTATGATTACTTACTCTAAGAGAGAGAATAGTAACTTTAGTAGAATGTTTGAAAATATCAATGCTTTTTATTAGGCTTGTTGACTGGGACAAGAGCAACTCACCTTCCCAACCATCCCACTTCATCGATATAGACAAGGAATCGAAGAAGTCAAGGTAGTTGCAGGATTATCGAGTCAAAAACAAGACCTGCGACTGATACTAAATGTATGTAGTCCTCGAATCAGCTGTGAGAGGTTATCTCCAGGATTTACTCATATTATATGAACAATTTATCATTGGAAAACAGCTAAATAACAAATACAATATAACATATTATATAGATAACTTAGTATGCACATTCGCTCATAGTTAATTAATTGGATGTCCAAACAATATTCCTGATACTAAATTCTCTATAAATATTATAAAACAATAAGCATAGTGAAGATGAGTTTATTAATCAACAATTTTATTATTCCTTTGTTATTATAGAATCACTTAATGCTTGCAATTGAGGCAAAACAGGTATCAAAAATATATAAGGGTTCAAGTTATGCTGCCTTGAGCACCGTATCTTTAAATGTAGAACCTGGACAAATATATACACTGCTTGGCAGAAATGGTGCAGGCAAGACCACTTTTGTAAGAATATGCGCTACACAGCTAATGCCTACTGCAGGAAGTATAAGTATTCTTGGATATGATGTAGTAAAGGAACCTGGCAAAGTAAGGAATATTATTTCAATAGTTCCCCAAGAGGGTAGACCATTAAGAGCCCTTACTCCATGGGATCATGTATATAATTGGTTACAAATTAGAGGAGAAAACAAAAATAAATCTAAGGAAGAGACAGAAAAAATTCTACGTAAGCTAGAACTTTATGAAGCAAGAAACAGGCCTGCAATGAATCTTTCAGGGGGCATGAAGCAAAAAGTTCTTGTTGCGATGGCTATGGCTACTAATGCTGAATTGTTATTTCTTGACGAGCCCACTATTGGATTGGATCCAGTCTCAAGACGCCAAGTGTGGTCAGCAATTAAGGATTGGAAAAAGGAAGGGAAGTCAATTTTATTGACAACACACTATATGGATGAAGCTGAAATGCTTTCAGATAACATCGTAATAATAGACAAGGGCCGTATAATAGCCCAAGGCATTATGAATGAATTGCGAAAGATAATTCCTCAAAATATTAGAATAGATATTGCAAAGGATACAGTTGACACTAACCTGCTTAAAACATATGGCTCAGTAGTAGAGACTGGAACTAATACGATAAGGGTATTTGCCTTTGATTCTGCAGTGAAAGAATTATCTGAATTTGCAATAAAAAAAAATATCCCTTTTACAGTTTCTCCAATAACGTTGGACGATGTATTCGTTTCCCTTGTTGGGGATGGACAAATAGAGCATAATGATGTTAATGTTGATTATGATACTGACAATTAAAAGCTGTTAAATTTTTCTTCCAACCTAAATAGCGTTACCAATTAGTATAAACATTATTATTAATATTTATAAATTATTTTTAATACTCGATAAAATATTAATCATAATAATCTATGTGTAGGTTTGCAAAAGTAAGAGCATTCCATCAGTCATGTTATTGTTATGATAACATCATATATATAATATCTTTCTATACTAACTAACAAAAGTTCGCTGACAAATTATTTACTATACAATCTGTTTATTATGCTTAAATAATAGATTTTCTTGAAAGTAGAGGATATACGAATTTAAGTTAGATAGTATAGTTGTAGTGATCGATAATAGTATTTTATTTATTGAGATAAAATCCCTTCAATATTAACTACATAGCTTTTTTCTGAAGGTTCAATTTGATATTTGCAACCAACTATTTGACTTACAATTTGTAGATTTGTCTTGAGATGTTCCGTCACTCTTCCTACTCTGTATCGCGATTTACCTTTTGCTAAGCTTAATGGAATGACCAGCATATCGGCAAGGAAGAAATCAATGGGAACATTAGCCAGATAACTTTCTAGGAATCTATACGCAGCTTCTTCACCTACGCGCTCTGCAGTTTTACCCATCTCACCTATTGAATCTCCGCCGATATAAGGACCAAAATCAGATTCACAATGAACCAAAACTGAGGAACCTGGTGATAATGATGTTTCAAGTGAAGAAGAATAGCCTCTGCAATGGACACCATTTTTTTCTAATTTTAAAAGAGCAGACGAAATCTGGCGTTCTGCAACATGTTTAGGAAGTTGACTGCAAACACTTACAATTTTTGGTTCCATATTATGTGTATTCAAAAGGTCAAGAGTGTCTGGTCTTTTACAGGGACTTATTTCAGATCGTATTTGACCTCCTCCTTTTGGATAGTATCCTCTCTTTAAAATTTCTATGCTGAACTTTATTCCGATCCTGCGATATGCTTGCATTATTATATACCGCAAATAATCTGTTGTGGGACTCATTTTTACATCTGTGCCACCCGTAATTTCGATGCGAAGACTTTTGCCTGAAAGGGAGACTGCTGGAATCACAGTTTGCAATATCAATGGAATGCTGCCTGCGGTACCAACATTGATTTTAATCACACTGTCTTCAAATTTGTCAGATTTTGGAATGAATCTTATCCAGTCTGATCCGACTAGTAGATTTTCCACACTTGCATGAAACAGATTTGCTATTGTCCTAATTGCAATCATATGCTGCGGCCGCAGGCCAGGATTTTGACGCTTGGCTCGAATATTTATGACTTCAATCGGTTTACCTGTTATTGCTGAAAGCGAAACTACGCTACGCAAAATCTGCCCTCCTCCTTCACCAAAAGATCCGTCAATTTTTAACACGTAAATCTGTCATTGTGTTGAATTAGAAAGATAAAATCCTTGCTTTGAATATGTGTCTATCCACTATCAATATTAGGATAAATAGGAATTTTATTATCAGATATTCATAAGTCATACATGATGTAAATACATTCTAGCATCATTTCTAAAATATGCCATATTAACAGTCAAAATATTATAAGTATAAATAGAGTCGACAATTTTTTTATTTTAATAATGTCATCAACATCGTCAGCGTCATCTACCGAAGATACCAACATCACTGATAATAATACTACTGCTCAACAAGATAGCGGGCAAACTACCGCAGCAGGACAAGGATATACAGTTAATTCAAAAGCCAAACCCAGAAAACAGCAACAACAACAAGAAAACGAACAACCGGCAAACCAAGAGTAAGAGAGATTTCCTAAATCTTTTTTCATATCTCTCGTTTCTTTAGTCAAGTCTTCTGGCAAAAATTATTATCATAATTACCAGCGGCATATGCCGTAGGTGCAGCAACACTAGCAACATCGCCATCAGCACTATTATTAATATCACTACAAGAATACTACACAATAGAATCATACAGAAGAAAGGAGAAATGTGCAGAACACATAATAGAGATTATAGAGACAGACTATGGCAGAGATAGAACAATCTAATGGCGTAGCAGCAGAATGCCGCACGCATGATCACAACTCATAATACTTAATAATAATTGTTAAATAGACTTTAATCGTTCTAAGTGCTCAAAATATTTGATTTCTTAAAATTACTTTAAATTATCTCATAGTTTGGTTTACAATAGTGATATCTAGAGGCTTATTTGTAGGCAGATTTCAACCCTTCCACTTAGGACATCTTGCTACTGTCAAGTTTGCACTAAATAGAGTCGAAGAGCTCGTAATAGTAATTGGAAGTGCACAGACTAGTCATGAGATGAGGAACCCATTCACTGCAGGGGAACGTATTCAAATGATTAGAGATTCGCTAGTGGCAGATAGTGAAGTTGACATAAGAAGAATACTCTTGATTCCTGTCTCTGATATATACATACATTCTCTGTGGACATATCAGGTGGACATTTTAGTTCCAAAATACGATGTTGTTTTTACAAACGATCTTCTTACCGCTCTTTTATTTAAAGAAAGAGAGATAAAAGTAGTTGAACCATCTTTATATCGGAGAGAAGAATTGTCTGCAACAGAAGTTAGATCAAAAATGGCAAAAGATGAAGACTGGAAAAAACTTGTTCCCTTTCAGACTGCAAAAGTTGTGGAAGATATACAGGGTATCGAAAGAATCAAAGCAATTTTTGCAAAGCATGGAATATGAGTTAAGATTAATGATTTTAATTCCACCATCGATTATACTATAAGCAATAGCAAATTACATAATTTGAAACTTATTTACACAAAATAGATCTTGCTTTATGGTAAATAGTACTTGTCCTTGACGTGGTTTTCGATACTCCCATCTATATTGCAATTTCTTCAAATCTTTGAAATTTTTATCATATCTTCAATTTTGATTTCCATCCCATAACGATTCTCCTCTCTTTTCATGTGATTATATATTTTTAGCAAATCAAATGAATGCCTTATCATATTGAACTTTCCTGAAATTTTCATTTGTATAAAATTGAATACAATTGTGTATATTCTAAATCTTTTCAGTACAACATCCCTATAGGCTTTTATATTGTTGTGTAATTGTTGAATGAATAATTCTGCACACCATGTAGAAGGAATTATTCCCTCACCAAGTAAGGGGTAAACAGTACCTATTGACTCGCCTACACCAACTGTTTTTCTACCATCTGTAAAAGGTTCGCAATTTACTGGTGGACTAATTCGAATAGGTCTTCCAACCTTTTTTATAACCTCGCATTTATATTTCTTCAAAAATTGATCGACAAATTTATTATTCTGTCTTCTTTCAAAATCCCCCGCTCCTATATGTGCATAGCCATTTTCGAGAGGAAAATACCAGAAATACCCAGTCATTGAAGGAAATGCCTGCAAGTAGAAGTCGTCATATGGCATATTATTATTATCATATTTTACCTTATATTGGACGCATGGGATCCACATCTCTTTTTTTGGTTTTGGAAGATAGTTTCGATGAAAACCAGTTGAATCAATAATGATATCAAAATCTGATTCAAGATTCTCTTTCTTTGGCACTCTGCCAAATTCTACTTTTGTACCCCT
Organism: Nitrososphaeraceae archaeon; assembly: GCA_035642715.1. Classification (GTDB taxonomy): domain Archaea; phylum Thermoproteota; class Nitrososphaeria; order Nitrososphaerales; family Nitrososphaeraceae; genus JAJNBK01. The sequence continues at coordinate 13,521 of DASQRW010000127.1, forward strand.
TATCATGTCTTGAATTAATTTTAACTTATCATAACTGACCATTCCTTTCAAACGAATATCTATGCTGTTATCTCTACTGCCGTTGGTTTCTTTAAGGTCAACTTTCATATATTTTCCATCATGTAGGATATATTGGTCAAAATTCAGGCCGCAATTTTTTGCTAAACCTGACATTACATTTTGACAAGTTGCCCATGCGCAGACAGCATCATGTTGGGCTTTCGGCATTCTCTCAAAACCTACTACGTGATTATCAGGATCATCACTTAATCTATTCATAAGATATGCTCCAGCAACTCCTATCCCAACAACTGCAATTTTCATAATGATATTGACTAAAGAGAAAATAATGTTTAATAAAAACATTCACAAAAAATATTATTGCCTAATGTTGTTGTTATATAACAGGACCTTGTCATCAGCAAACAAAATTAGAATGCCTCCCTCTGCAAGAGCAGGACTAGGATTGTTATTTATGGGAGCAATATTAGTAGGGATCGGAAATTATTTAGATAGGGGAGCAATTTCACTTTATGGACTAATCATTGCCATTGGTGGATTTTTGCTATATATTATATCTTCAATTATCGTGAAGAGAAAAAAGGATAATAGACAGGATCATTATAGACTACGATGATTATAATTCCATTATATTATAATTATTGTTAACGCAAAAGGAGTACACACTAAATATGCAATATTCAACTACAATAGATCTATCGCAAATGTATTCATAGCACTTATAGTCTGATATTTGAAATTATCTATATCGAACAAATTTAGCTTTAGGAATAACAAAAAAGACTATTCATACATTATGATTGTCAATACGGCTTACAACTTTATGTCCAACCTCCTTATATCAAGCAATCCTTGATTCCTATTGCTCATCATCAAGTTAGCGGGACAAAGCCATCATAGCAAGGTATCTGGTATATTCTTCTTTTGAAATTATCTCTGTTAATGAAATTAGATGGCCATCAGGATGTTTTATAAGAGCATGTTTCCAAATGTTTTCTCAGTTAACTTTTTGTAAAACTTTACTTCTTTTCTAGTTCGCTACAGACTGATTATAGATTACTAACGTTGAAGCCTACCAACCCAGTATGTTGACTGTCCTATCTTAGATACGTAATATCTCCAAATATCTCATAAGATCAAATAACAGGATGTAATTACAAAAGATATCGACTAGTCATTTTATTCCTAATATTTAACTAACCATCAATCTTTTCTAATTTTAATTTTTTAAATGTCTTAAAGATGTAAGGAATAAAAATAAGTCATACTGTCATTTATTATTCCTGATTATTGTTGCTCTTTATTTACTCCTATGACATTTACAGTATGATATTTCGATAAATTAACGGGACCATAAAGACAAGAAATTTTGGCAGTTAGTTCATTTACACCTTCTCTAATAAGACGATAATCTTGCATATATGTAAATATCCATGTTGAATAATCATCTTTTATCATAGGGCCAGTTGCTGTTGCTTTCTGGAATGGCTTTGTGTCGTTTACATCTACATAGACTTGGCAATCAGTAGTTGAATTATCTGTCGATATTCCGAATATAGTTAATTCGCCTACCGGAATTTCTTGACCAGTACTAGGGGATGTAATTTTTACACCTATATCTTGTAATTCGGCATATATGGTATTAGAGCAAAGAACATAGGTAAGAAACAGTCCCGAGGCAATGGATAGCATCAAAGACTTTGCCCTCATAATTAGATTATTCCCATCATCAGTTCATTAATATAATATCATACAAGAGGAAAAATATTGACAAGGGGAATGTATATTATTGTCTCACTTAGAAGAGTATTTAATACAATATCAGACTCTTTGAAATGTTATAGATTATAATAACAATTAGAATCTCGAAAAGAATAGATAGTAGGCAGAATCTAGATAAATCAAGAGTGTTTCCTAACAAACATTTCGCCAACATCAGAGAACAGAACTGATAGAAAACCATTTAGTGTCGGTTCTATTTCAGTAATCTTTCGCTCATTATTGTCTAGCTCCTTTTTAATGAGACCTTGTTTTTCTAGCGTACGTTGTGCAGCATATAATGTAGAAACAAACTTATTATCATTTTCAGAACTCCATAATCTATTTTTGCGATCTGGAATATGGCTTACATTATCATAAGACTATAAAGTTCTAATTATTATAAAATGATAATGTTTTAATTCTTTAAAATCCGGAAACTTGTTATATTGGATCTTATATTCAATTATCGAGAAGAGAAGAGTTAACGAAGTTTTTTGTATGCCCGGACCATATAATGGTGATATTACATTAAGCTTATTGTCTAGTATCTTGACATTTTTATCCTTAGATTGACAGTAAAGATGAATGACGCAAGCCTAAATCCATCTATCTTGTTTTCTCCAATAAATATTTCTAAATCATCTGTTTCCTTACTTTCAAGGAATACATCAAGGAAATTATGCCGTCAAATAACCATAATTTTGTTATTCTTAAACCTATTACGCATAAATAATAAACAAATTTTTATTTCTTCGTTATTTCTTTATCCTCTCAAAACGATTTGCAGCATCATCCCAGTTTACAACATTCCACCACGCAGAAACATAGTCAGGTCTCCTGTTTTGATATTTGAGATAGTAGGCATGTTCCCATACATCACATCCTAAGAGTGGGATCAAACCTTCTGTTCTTGGGCTTGTTTGATTTGGCATTGCTTTGTATTCTACTTTATTGGTAGATGGATTATAGACAAGCCATCCCCAACCACTACCTTGAATCAATGTGGTAGTGGAAGAGAATTTCTCTTTAAAGTTTGAAAAACTTCCAAACGATGTATTTATTGCATCAGCAATAGACCCGCTTGGTTCACCACCACCATTTGATTTCATGTTGTTCCAAAATATTCGATGGTTATCGAATCCTCCTCCGTTAAAGTTGATTGCACTTTTTTGGTCAGCCGGAACTTGATCAAGATTTGATAATATTTCTACAATGTCTTTTTCTTGAACTTCAGGAGGACATTTTTCAAGTGCTGCATTGAGTTTATCTGTATAAGTTTGATGATGTTTTGTGTGATGTATTTCCATAGTTCTTGCGTCAATATGTGGTTCTAGTGCATCATAATTATATGGTAACGGAGGCAACTCATACTTTTTCATTATTCCAATAAACCAAAGGTGGAACTATTAACCCTTTCTGCTATGTTTAATATAGTATGGTTATACTTTTATGATTACAAATATCGACAAATGACTATAAGGGTTCCTACGATTATGTAATAATTCTATATTACATACTACTTTCTGCTATACCTTTAGTTTTATGTCTATTAAGCTGATGTTTTTTGTTCATTTTTTGTTAATCTATATTCGAAAATGCACAATGCATCAAGCAAGAAACATATTTATTTAAATTTTTTTATTCATATCGCTATGGTTATTAATAAGGAATTACTCCAGGCTAGAAAGAAAATTTCAGACAAGAGACCGAAATTTGTCAGACAAGAGAGTTGGAGATATGACCGTCTATCTGAGAATTGGAGGAAACCTAAAGGTATAGATAACAAAATGAGAAAGCAAGTATCTGGTGTACCTGCACTTGTTAAGATTGGTTATAGAGGTCCGAGAGCAGCTAGAGGACTTCATCCCTCAGGATATACCGATAACCTTGTTTTCAGTGTAAATGATCTTTCCAAACTAGATGCAAAAAAGGATGCCGCTAGATTGGGACATACAGTTGGAACAAGAAAAAGAAAAGAGATCATTGCAAAGGCTACTAGCATGGGTATTAAATTACTGAATGCTGGTAAACTGGCACCAAAAAATAATGATACAGAAATAAAGGAGAAGGGGACATCTTAAATGGTAGTAAACATAAGAAAAAAAAGAGAATTAATTGCAAGAATTCTGGGCGTAGGTGCAAATAGAGTAAGGTTTGAGCCAGACCAGCTTGATGACGTAGCAGATTCTATTACTCGCGAAAATCTTCGTGCTCTGATTAAGAATGGAACGATCTGGACTGTCAAACCAAAAGGAACATCAAGAGCACGTGCTGAATCAAAACTTGCTATACGCAGGAAACACGGAGCTGGAGCAGGTTCAAAGAAAGGGAAAAAGACAGCGAGAACAGGTAAGAAAGCGGTACATGTCATCAGAGTTAGGTCGATGAGATATCATTTGAAGGTATTAAAGGATAGAAATGATATCACTCGTGAAACGTACTGGTTGCTTTATAAAAAAGTTAGTGGAGGTCAGGTACGATCCCTAGCTCACCTGCGTGACCTTATAAAACAATCAAAAACTCATTAACTCTTATCATTTTGCCTTTTTTAAAGCTATTCTGCATGTAGCAAAATCTTTTACAATCCCGTCTTGAAATTTTATTCCTTCTTTTTCCAATAGCTTTCTTTTTGCTACCGATCCATATGCATAACCCCCCATCTTACCATTTGAACAAATAATTCTATGACAGGGAACTACTATTGGATTTGGATTTTTATTTAGAATATTACCTACTGCACGCGCAGCAAGAGGATGACCTAGAGCTTTAGCAATATCTCCATATGTCGCAATTTTACCTGCAGGAATTTCCATTAGAAGTTTGTAAACATCTTTATCTTTCTTGAAGAAATTTCTAGAGACTTTTCTATCTGTTTCAGTCATTAAGGTTATCTATGCTGCAAAAACAGCAGCCTTTCCTATATAAAAATATCTATCAAAAATAATTCGATTCAGGTATACATATGAGTAAAACGCATGTTTATTCACAACAACTGATTTCAATGATTCACAGAATATAAAATATGCCTAATACTTTTTTTGCAGAACAGTTTCATAATAGTAAATTTCTTGTGGCTTTATCAAACTATATTAGTTGTGTTTTTCAAATCCATTTCATTTCAATTGTATTTGTATAAAAAAAGATAATAATGGTGTGAACAATCCAATTGTATCTGGTCTCTATCGTTCAACAATTTTCATGAGGGTGTGTCAATGCGAAGAAGAAGATTTATGTTTTCATTATCGACTCAGTTTCTTCTATATTTGTTTCAACACTCATGAAAAGATTCTTCTCATTTTCAATGTATCTACTTTTTCAAATCCTTTTAATTTATTATTCTAGATTTTACTACGTCTGGGAATTAGCATTTACGTTCATGTAAAAAACAATCATCACCGTGATCTTCTTTGATTTAATGGTTATCAATTCTTATTTCTTAAACATAGAGAGTTTCTATAATAGCTATACTCGACATTTCAGATAGATGATGGCTCCCAACCTATTTTATATAGTATATTTAATGCCGTCATTCTTTTGTTACCTAAGAAATTCTCACAATTTAATGTATCATAGCAATAACTAGATCAAACTCTCAACACTTCGAGACCTGTATCTCCTACTAGTCCCATTATCCTATTTTTTTCCTTACCAAGTCCTTTCCAGTCAACTATTATATGAGTAACTGTCTCAATACTTTTTGCAATCATTTGATTTAACATATCTTTATCAACTGATTCTAAATTATGTTTTGGAGCCACAGCAGCGAGGCCGAATTCTGACTCTAATAATAACGTGTTAAATTTTGAAGGATAGTGTGTTCCACCCAAACCAATTCCAACTTTTTCACACTGCCCTAATCCATTTACGAGGACTCTTAGGAGACAATTGCATACGATAGAAGCAGCATTTCTGTCAATCCACTGCCTTTCTGTAGAACCAATTTCGATAAACAAAACAGGTTTTTTTAATGATGTAGGTCCATGATGGCTTGCTTCTATAATAATCTCATAATATGATAGGGCTAGTTTAGAATTATTAATTTCCTTCAGATATCTTTTTTGTAAATATGGATATGATATTGCTAACTCTCGCACGTTTCCACCATAGGGATTATCTGCATAATTTCCAGTACAATGACAAGTTAAAGTAGGGATTTTGCTTTCAGATCTATGTTTTGATAAAAAAATAAAGGCTTGTGAATGCGGATATTTTGTATCTAAATCTTCTATATAGAGTAGACTCTCATGAGAGATATGAAGTTTGATTTCTTTATATACTTCTGAGGCATATTCCTCACTATTATTATTCTTATCATACACAGAAAAATCTTTGTCATGTATTAGGTAATTTGCCATGGTCATACTTGCCGAATCCTGTTTTGATGCAACAAGAGTAAAGTAGGAGTATTCCACTATAAGAGATTATAACTAACTAATAATAAATTATGACAACAATAAATGATTATAAAACTAGGAAATGGCATATATAACTTCATTCATTTTTGCTGACAATAGAAAATACATAATGGAATAGTCGGCACATTGAGAAATCTTATAGAGAGAGATTGAGAAAAAAAGCAAAGTATTGCACAAAGGAGATATCATTAAAAATAACTGAGATTGATTATACAATCAAATAATGATTGCTTGTTATATTATATTATTGCCCGAGAAACAGAAGGGTAAATATTCGGCTCGGCTCCTCAGACTATCTTCTAATGAATATCGTTAGAAGCAATATTCAAAAGATCTTTAGAATCACTCTGACTAGTGGATAACAAGGCTAATAGTATCCCATATCTATAATATTAATAAGGACAGAATATTTTTTACCATTCGGAGATAATGTTTCTATCATAAGATAATTTACTTAGTCACAGTTATAAGATAGCTTTGGAAATTGACCTTTAATGACTGATGAATTGCGTAATCAGCAACAGGCTGCCTCAATAGAGCAGAAAATCAATGAACTGGTTCAACAATCACGAGTTCTTGAGGCCTATATGAATGATAGCATTAGTCGAGAGGCTACTGTAACACGATTATTGGAAGAAGCACGACTGGCTTCTAATGCTATTCAAAATGTTCCAACCGATTCTGAAGTTGAAACATTTATGCCTGTTGGAATTGGGGTTTATATAAAAGCCTTAGTTCCACCAGTGAAAAAATTGCTGATAAATATAGGTGCAGATGTTACTATAGAAAAAAGTAAAGAAGACGCTATTAACTATATTGAATCTAAAATTAAGGAATTTGAAGTCGCTTTAAGGCAACTTGTTAGCCAGAAAGAACAAATATCAATGCGTATGGAACAAATTCAACGACAAGTAAACCAGATGTTACAAAAAGGTGGTGGTTCTGCGACTGGTACTTCTGAAGACGGCTCCCACGCGTCACATCATACCCAACAACATTCCCATGACACTGGACAACAACATACACATTAGGCGAAATAAGTACATGTTTGATAAGCTCAGAAAGGCCTTTTCAAGTGCAGCCAAAACCATAGCTCAAAAAGAGCTTTCTGAAAAAGATCTTGACGATAACTTATTTGACTTACAACTTGCATTGTTAGAAAGCGATGTTGCACAGGAAGTAATTGATGATCTTTCAGCAAGATTGAAAAAAGAATTATTAGGTTTGAAACTGGAAAGAGGACAGGTTGTAGAGGATATTATCAGATCAAAGCTTCACAATGCTATTGGTGAAATGCTTGCCAGATGTGAAAAGATAGATCTAATAGAGAAAATCAAAGCAAAGAGGGAAATAAAAGGCGGACCATTTGTTATTGTATTTTTGGGAATCAATGGAACAGGTAAAACTACGACTGTCGCAAAGATATCTAATTTGTTACGTAAGAATGGCATTTCTGTAGTTTTGGCAGCAGGAGATACTCATCGTGCAGGTGCAATTGAACAGTTAAGCCAGCATGCAAAAAAATTATCATTAAAGATCATCATGCAAAGATATGGATCAGATCCTTCAGCAGTGGCAAGAGATGCAGTAGATTATAGTAGAAAACATTATGTTGACGCGGTATTGATTGATACGGCTGGTAGGATGCAGACTGCCAAGAATTTGATGGATGAAATTAGTAAAATTGTAAGGGTATCTAAACCGGATCTGAAATTATTTATAGGCGATTCTCTGGCTGGAAATGATACCATCAATCAAGCAAGAGAATTTTTTCACTATACTAATTTTGATGGCGCCATTTTAACTAAAACAGATGCAGACTCAAAGGGTGGTGCAGCACTTTCTATTGCATATATTACATCCAAACCTATTGTCTATCTTGGAGTTGGTCAGAGATATGAGGACATAATCCCCTTTAATCCTGCTAAGTTCCTTGAATCTATATTTGATAATGCTCCAATAATTGACGTAGAGAATTTAAGAACATCTACTTTTACTGATGCACCGGCCACTTCTGAATCAATCACAGAGATTTCACCATTACCATCCCATATAGAATCTGAAGTAACAACAATACCTAACATAATCAACGAGCCAGAAACCCCGCCTATATCTGTTCCAGCAACACAAACAAAAGATATTAAAGAAGAAAGAATGCCTGTCGACAAAAATTCTGCAGAAGAAAGCATAATACAGACAAGCATTCCTTCTTCTCCTTCCTATTCTCCGCCTGCAGTAAAAGAAGAAGAAGTAGATAAACCAGCTAAGAAGGAAGAGAAGAAGACCAGCCGCTTCAGTAGACTGTTTGGTCGAAAGGACAAAGACAAAGGGAAGATAACAGAGAAGAGTGATGAAGAGTAGTAGAGAGGTTTACAGCAATCTACAGTAGCAAAACAAGGAAGAATTGGATTACTACAAACAAACAATGAAGATAAAGAATATCTGAAAAGAACAGGGAGAGAAGATAAATACAATGTTACTGATGCAGAAGATGACATAAAAAAGAAAAGGGAAAAGAAGAGAAAGATATGTTAGTTTTACTCTAGACTAAGACAATGAAGACTTCCTTAAATAACAAAGATGTTCTTAGCCTGCAAGATCTGAGTTCAGAGGAAATTCTTTCAATTCTAAGATTATCTGGTAATTTAAAAAATGAACTCAAGAGTGGAGACGGAGAAAAAGCAAGTCAATTATTAAAGGGCAAAGTACTTGGAATGATTTTCCAAAAGCCTTCGACTAGAACTAGAGTAAGTTTCGAGACTGGCATATTTCAGCTTGGTGGAAACGCATTATATCTCAGTACAAATGATATGCAGTTATCCCGCGGAGAATCAATAGAGGATACTGGCAGAACGTTATCTCTCTATGTTAATTGTATTGTAGCTCGCGTTTATGAGCATGCTGATGTACAGATATTAGCTGACTCTGCTTCTATTCCTGTTATAAATGGCCTTTCTAATACTTTCCACCCATGTCAAATACTTGCAGATCTGCTAACAATTCAAGAATACAAGAAAAAAATGAAAGGATTGAATCTTGCATGGATTGGAGATGGAAATAATGTATGTAATGACTTGTTGTTAGGTTGTGCAAAAACAGGCATCAATATGACGGCAGCCTGTCCGCATGGTTATGAACCTTTGGAACAAATAGTACGACTGGCTAAAGAGGAAGAACAAAAAACTGGAGCCGAGATAACTATTATTGATGATCCTCTTCAGGCTACCAAGGATGCAGATATTATAGTAACTGATACATTCCTGTCAATAGGAAAAGATCAAGAAAAGACTACTCGAGAAGAAGCTTTCCTTCCGAGATATCAGGTAAATTCAGATCTTTTAAAAAATGCAAAAAGGGATGTAATATTTATGCATTGTCTTCCTGCAAAACGTGGACAAGAAGTTACCTCGGAGGTAATAGATGGTAGAGCATCAGTAATATGGGATGAGGCTGAGAACAGATTACATGTTCAGAAAGCTCTAATGTGTATGTTGATGCTAAAGAAGAGAAAGAAATAAGATTTTAAATGGTATAATTAGCAAAATCTAATATTATTATGTAAAGTAACTAGAAATAGTTTATAAAAGTTTTTAAAATGAGATAAGTAATCAAATAAGAAGGTTATTGTTAGTTTTACAGATGTTCTCTTATATCTTTACAGTTATTTGTGTGTGTATCACCTTTACTTGGCTCAAAATCTATTATCACATCAAGACCATCTCCACAGTCAAAATAATCTGCACCATCTCCACCCTCAAGTAGATCATTTCCATCCTGTCCATACATTTCATCATTGCCTTCTCCAGCTACTAGAAAGTCATCATCAAATTCTGCGAAAATAACATCATCTCCTCTTCCAGCATACAGTTCATCTCCTCCTCCGCCACCTTGTAGATTATCATCTCCACCATTACCAAATAACCTATCACCATCAAAACGACCCTGCAATACATCATTATCAGCTTTACCATACATTACATCCTCCAGATCACATTCAAGCATAATACCAGGGTCATTAGTACCATCAGTAGTAATAATACTACCAATAGAACAATCTGTCTCTATTACATTATATTCCCGTGACTCAGTAAGCGGTATTGACACTAAAAAAATAATACTGTATAAATTGATGCCATTCTTGTTGGAAATCCTTTTATCACATATATACTGTTAATTCATTACAACTTGTAATAGATATTAATCAAAATTTCGAATAATATTATAATAAACTTAATAATATGTAGAATCTCTTGTTAATGAATAGAGCTTCTCCAATACTTGTATGATGTGTATTTAGGATCATTTATTTCACTATAGTTCTTTATATAGTATAATCGATAACCCTCTTTACATCGTTCTAAAACAGTCCAATAAAATGTGCCGATCCGATATGGTAGAAGAAGAATTGACTTAATTTTATAAAGAAGCAAGAAAAATTTTAGAACAGAAATTCGATATGATACAATTGAAAAATAATTATACAAAATATATTATTATTATAAACTCTATTAGCTTTCCTATTTAATCAGCCCGCTTTCGCAGGATAAGTCAGCAAATTTCATACGTCAGAATTTCTTATAGGTCCTAAATATTATTTATCAGAGATTTAAAGAATATATAAAAGATCAGCTTTGTCCAGACATCTATCTGTAAGAGTAAGATTGTTTGCTTATTCATTACATATCACTTAGCCAATGAAGTAATGGATCTGTAGTATTGCTATTTTTGTGGCATTATTTTGACTTTTTATAAGGTATTTTCCACGTCACAGTTATTAACGATCTTGTACAATTTATTTAATCACTCGACATTGAAAAAATTTTATAAGATGAATCAAAGTGAACGTTTACGCTATTTAAAAAAAATAACAAGTTTGTCTGCACAGGATATTGCTATATTACAAGATCCTTCATCAGCCTTCAGATTTGACAATGCTAATACAATGATAGAAAATGCAATAGGTGTATTTGCTCTTCCACTTGGTATTGCAACAAACTTCGTAATTAATGGTAAAGAATACCTTCTACCAATGGCTATAGAAGAACCTTCCATAATTGCAGCAGCAAGCAAAGCAGCAAAAATCGCAAAGAGTAAGGGAGGTTTTATAGCAGAAGCAGACGAATCAATTATGATAGGTCAAATACAGATAGTCTCGTTACCTATTTCTGAAGAATCTGCGAAAATAAACATTCTATCTAGTAAGAAAGAAATATTAGAGTTGGCTAGCTCAAAGAGCAGATTCGCTATTGTTAAAGATCTGCAAGTAAGACATGTGCAAGACAAAAGCCAACATAATAAAGGAGTTATGCTTCTTGTAGAATTACTCGTTGATGCTAAAGATGCCATGGGCGCAAATATAGTAAATACAATGTGTGAATCAATAGCTCCAGTAGTGGAACAGTTAACTGGTGGGGAAGTTATATTAAAAATAATTTCAAATTATGCAACAAAGAGGCTTGTAAAATGCAAAGCAATTTTCGGTAAGGATGAGCTAGGAGGACAAGATGTTGTGGAGCGAATCTTGTACGCTTACGCTTTTGCATATTCTGACGTATACCGTGCTGTAACTCATAACAAAGGTGTGATGAATGGTATTGATGCAGTTGCCTTGGCTACAGGCCAGGACTTTCGTGCAATCGAGGCTGGAGCCCATGCATATGCTGCCAGAGACGGTACCTATAGATCAATTACTACCTGGAATAAAACTGAGGAGGGCGATTTAGCAGGTGAGATAGAACTACCAATGGCTATTGGAATAGTCGGAGGAGTCGTGTCAGTCCATCCAATGGCCAAACTCGCGTTAAAAATTCTTGGAGTTAAAACCGCTAAGGATCTTGCAATTATATTAGCTGCTGCTGGTCTTGCTCAAAATTTTGCAGCTATTAGAGCACTAGCATCTGAGGGTATCCAGAAAGGGCATATGAGATTGCATGCTAGAAATATTGCTGCAGCGGCAGGTGCCACAGGTAATCAAATCGAAATAGTTGCCAATAAAATTGCGGAAGAAAGAACTGTAAATGTAGACAGAGCAAAAGAAATTCTTGCATTGATAAATAAGGATAAAAGTACCTAAACATAAAAGCGTCTTGTAATGAGGTATTCTCTTTAATATTGACATTATAAGGGGTTGTACATTGTCAACAGACAATAGCAACCCTATATGAGATTGACTATTTTGGGATGCCTACGAAAAGGAGTTTTCTAATTGAAATGAAGTTCTATACTACTCAACTGTAAGATCTATGAACAATATCATTTAATGGTAAATTCAATCAAGCTTAAAACTTGTTGACTATCCTAAAAGAAGAAGAACAAAAAGGTAAAAAACAATATCATTTATAACGTCATTACTTACGTTAACTTCCTGACTTTTACTGTATGTTTGAATGCATAGAAATTACTAATGAAAGTTATCTCATCGTCGTTTAAGGCAACAATATCTCCATGGAAATCGATTTTGCCTTCAAGCAATTGGAACCATGAAAGTCGAATCATTCAAAGTTAGAGTCTGACTTGAGAATTTTGACTTTGATATAGGAGATAAAGAGGTGTAAGGGAAGATGTATTCAAACATAGTATTAATACCGTCAATACAGGGAGAAGACAGAGCTCGTCAAAAATGTCTATAGACGAAAATCAGGCCTCAGCATTTGCAGGAACCTTTACCTTTGATAAGTAACTATTGATAAATTGGTTAGGGGAGTGCTTCCCGATAACACAATTATTTCATTCCCAAAGTGTCAATATGTTCACACGACCTTAGAATATATTTATAATCTACTCTAAAAGTACATTTAATTATTGATGAGTTTCATGTGAAAAAACTCATAATAAAGATTAGTATGAATCAATTCTTAAAAACAAGAATGCGACTTGCGGATAAAAATTGCACATTCCCAAGGTTTTAATAAATATATATCCGATAATAGATTTTGCTTATTTATCCATATGCATACTGTGAAATTCGCAATCCCAAAAGGTAGCATTGAGGATGCGACATTTAGAATTCTTGAAGAGGCATGGCAAACCGTTAGTGGTCGCGGGCGTACTTATAGAGTAAAACTCAGTGATTCTGAAATAGATGTCAAAATATTAAGACCCCAAGAAATTCCCACTTATGTTCAAGAAGGCTTCTATGATGTTGGAATTACAGGCAAAGACTGGATTAGAGAGGCCAAAGCGGATGTCAAAATATTACTTGATTTAGAATATGGCCGAGTAAAACAAGTAATTGCAGTTCCACAAAGTTTTCAATTCAATGACTTGACAGGATTAATTACGGAGTTTGCCAAAAATAATAAAACTCTAAGGATATCTTCAGAATATCTCACTACTACAGCTTCTCATATAAAATCTAACTTTGCTTATCGAAAATATTTTGGAGGAAGCGATCCTATGATCATTACTCCGTGGCTAAGAGTGGGAGAGAATAAACGTGTCCAGATATTCCTTTCTTTTGGAGCCACAGAGGCAAAGCCACCTGAAGATGTTGATGCAATTTTTGATATTACCGAAACTGGGAGCACTCTTGCACAAAATAATCTCAAGATAATTGATAGAGTTATGGAGTCTTCTGCTGTTCTCGTTGCAAATAAGAATGCTCTGAAGGATCCTAAAAAAAGAGAGAAGATAGCAGATATGATTGCGTTATTAAAAGGGGTAGTAGAAGGCCGTAAAAAGCTTCATATTTTCGTCAATGTAAAAAAAGAAAATCTCAATAAATTGCTAAAAAACCTGCCTGCATTAAAAAAACCAACAATTAGCCCATTAAGTGAAGATGGGTGGTATGGAGTAAATACAATTATTGATAAGACTGAATTTATCAAAATAGTTCCTGTAATGAGAAAGATGGCTCAAGGCTTAGTTGTAATGGAACCAAGACAGATTCTACCTCTGCATGAGATAAATTTAGATGAGTATTCTTGATAAGGACAATAATTGTAAAGAACGCAAAATATGACGCTGAAAAATTAAGAAATGCCAGCAATAGCATTTCTGATGAATTAATTCAAAGGACAAAAGTGATAATGGAAGATATAGAAAAATATGGCGACTCAGCAATTATGGATTATGAGGAAAAGTTTGATGGTATTAGGTTAAATTCATTGAAAGTTACAGATGAAGAAATAAGGGAGGCATATAACAAAGTTACCAAAAAACAGATTCAATCTATTAAGATGATAAGAAATAGTCTAATTAAGACCGAAATTGCACTTTTCAAGCAGTTGCAGAAAATTTCACTTTCATCGTACGGAGTAAAGATACAGCGTATGATTCAGCCTATCTCTAGTGTTGGATGCTATATCCCTGGTGGAAAAGCTCACTATCCTAGTACAGTGGTAATGTGTGCCGTCCCTGCAAAAGTGGCTGGAGTAAAGAGAATAGTGGCAATCTCTCCACCATTAAAAGATGGAAAGATAGATCCTTTGACTCTGGTATCAGCAGAAATTTGTGGTGTTGATGAATTCTACAAGATAGGTGGTGCACAGGGAATTGCGGCTTTGACTTTTGGAACTCAGAGTATCAACAAAGTAAGCAGGATCGTTGGTCCAGGAGGCGTGTTTGTCTCTATTGCCAAAACTCTTGCTTCCGCTAGAGTTTCAATAGACATGGTTGCTGGTCCTACTGAATTAGTAGTATATGCAGATGCAAAAACTGATGCAAGGCTAATTGCACTTGATATGATATCGCAAGCAGAACACAGTTACGATACATTTTGTGGGCTTGTCACGACATCAAAGGAATTAGCAGGACAAGTTAATGCAGAGATTCAATCTCTTCTTAACAATAACTCTATCAGTCGAATTGATATCGTCAGAAGAAGTTTGGTAGAGAATGGATTCTTTGCAATCTGTAAAAATGAATCTTCAGCAATAGAATTCATAAATGAAGTAGCACCAGAACATTTGGAGATAATGGCAAAGAATGCAAGAACAATTTCAAGACAAATTACATCCGCAGGTTTGATATTGATTGGAAGTTTTACTCCATCTTCAGCTAGTGATTATTGTTTGGGTTCTAATCATATTCTTCCAACCATGGGCTTTGGTAAATCTAGAGCATCATTGTCCGTACTCGATTTTATAAAGATAGTAAATAAAGTAGAATCAACTAGGTCGGGTTTGAAGAAAGTGGAATCTAAAATTAGGGAAATTGCATTAGCTGAAGGTTTAATGAATCATTATGAAGCCGTAAAGGAAAGAATAAAATAATGAGGCCTTGGTTCTCTGAGAAGTTAGAACGGCTCTCCAAACTTGATAATTACATCAGGCCAGAAAAAATTAAAAACTCTATTAAATTAGATTCAAACGAGAATTTTCTATTAAATAAAAACTTTATTTCAGAAATTGCTTTACAAGCTCTAAAATACACAGATTTAAGAGAATATCCACTAGAGCAATTTGAGGAGATATATAAACGACTGGAAGAATATATAGGCATCAGTAAAAAGTACCTCGCAATAGGGAATGGGTCAGATCAAATAATTGAATTAATTCTTTCGATTATTGGAAGAGAACAACGAGCTACTATTTTTACACCCACTTTTTCTTATTTCGTAAACCGATGTAAATTATATGATATAACAGTCAATAAAGTACCATTAAATACAGCAGATAATGCTCTACGAAAAGAAGAATTTCTAAATAGTGCCAAACAATCTGATGTGGTTTACATTTGTTCTCCTAATAATCCAACTGGCAATCAATTTGACAAGCAATTAGTTTTGGAAATTATAGACATGCTTGAAGATAAATTAATTGTAGTCGATGAGGCATATGTTGAGTTTGCAGATTATTCTTTAAGTTCAGATGTTGCAAAATATAATAATGTTATCATATTGCGCACTCTGTCTAAAGCATTTGGATTAGCTGGCGCGAGAATAGGCTACTTGATATCTGATGAAAAGTTTGCACAGGTATTTAGATCAATAATCCAAATGCCTTATCCAGTCAATAGTCTATCACTAACAATAGCAAGTATAATGTTCTCTAATTACAGTTATATTAAAGCCACTATTGAATTGATTAAAAATGAAAGAAAAAGAGTGTCTGACTATCTCTCCAAATTGAATGGAATTAAGGTTTTTAATTCTAATGCAAATTTCATTTTCATGGAAACCTATGATAAATATAATGCAATTCTAAAAGAGTTAGAAAAAGGAGGAATAGTTGTTAAAAAGATAGGCGATATTCAGAGTTATAGGGGCTGTATTAGAGTTACTGTGGGTACGAAGGATATGAATGATAAATTTATTAAATCAATAGAAAAGGCAGTATAAAGAACAATCCATAGCAATTTGATTCTCTTTCTATATCAAATATCAATTAATGTATATGTATATTTTATTGATCACAAACTGAAAACTTAATATAATAATGTTTATCATTATCAAAATGTGGTAAAATGTTTTCTCTTATATGATTATTATGATTTACTATCTTAAGACATAATTTATTTCTATATATATTTAGTACGGAAAGGTCTTATAACAAAAATAATATAAATATATTTTATATGGATATATCATCAGATATCATGGAAAAATGATTGCTAGATAATGAATAGTCTAGGAACATAATCTAGCTTATTCAAATCCGTTATAGTTGCTCAATGAGTTGATTGATTTAATTTAAAGCTTTATTCTATATTATACTGATCCTTTAGAACAAGGCTTATTTCTGTTACTGATTATTACATATGTCATAAACCATTTAAATACAGATTACATATTACCTTAACGCTGATCTGCTGAACATAGCTATTGGTTAATGTTCTCACAGCCAGGCTGCTCCATGTTTATATAAGTATATATTGTCTATGTCATACAAATCTTAAATTTATTAATTATAGATTCAAATACAATAAAACTGGCAGATGACAATAAAGCGGTTGCACCAATATTATATAGATAAAGAATTCAAAACATTCAATCCACAATGTATTCTTTTTGATATCGACGGAGTATTAGTAGACATAAGAAAATCGTACAATATCGTAATAAAAAAAACTGTAGATTTCATACTTAGGTACATAATAGGCGATACGGTTCTAAAAGGAATAGTCAATGATGATATAATCCTAAAGTTCAGACAAACAGGTGGCTTCAACAATGACACTGATACTAGTTATGCCATCGCACTCGCGATTTTAGTAAATCCGCAAAAAAGTATTAGATCAACAAGAGAATTTCTTAGTTTTATCGCTAAGAATGTAGATGAAGGCGGTGTTATTTCTGTCGAAAAATTTCTATCCTCGTATTTTCATTATGCAGACATTCAAAGATTAAAAAAAATATTAGTTTATCCTGCCCCACTTAGCAACAGTATGCTTGCGACAGTTTTTGATGAATTTTTTTATGGACCAGAATTGTTCGAAAAACGCCATAAGATTAAACCAAAATATTATTTTGGAAAACCTTTGATCGAAAATGATAAGCTTTTAGCTACCCGTACTACGATTAATGATATTACGAAGAAGTTTGGTAGCAATGTTGCTATTGTATCAGGTAGAAGTAAGATCGCAGCAGAATATTCACTGAAACCAGTATTTGATGTATTTAATCAAAGAGCTTGTATATTTCTTGAAGATGAAGAACGTGAATACAGCAAGCCTAATCCTTACGCAATAAAGAAAGCTATGAAAATAATGAATAGTAAGACTGCTATATACGTTGGAGATTCAGCTGAAGACTTATTAATGGTGAGGAGAGCAGAAAAAGAAACAGATATCAAAATAGCTTTTTTTGGAGTTTACGGATGTAGTACACAGCCCATATTAACTACAAGACAATTCAGGAAAATTGGGGCAGAGGTGATAATAGAAAATATCAATATATTACCGAACATATTAAATAAAGTATTAATAAAATAGTATTTATCGTTGGTTTCTTCTGCTACTGACGAAAGGACTGCAAAGATGGAAAGAATCACTAAAGAGACCTCTGTTACAGTGGAGGTAAATATCGACGGTACAGGAGAGACGACTATAAAAACAGGTCTTCCATTTTACGATCATCTTGTTACATCCATTGGTAAACATGCCAACATAGATATTATTCTAACAGCCGAATCAAAAGATAGAGTCATACATCATCTAATAGAAGATATTTCAATTGCACTTTCACAAACTATAGACAAGGCACTTGGTGATAGGTCACATATCATGCGATTCGGATACGCAATGGTTCCAATGGATGAATCTTTGGCATATGTATCAATAGATCTTGTGAAACGTCAATTTTATGTTATACAATTAAAGTTATCTAGAGATATAGTCGAAGGGATCCCAAGAGAAGACATAGAACACTTCATAAGATCGCTTGCGCAGAACTTGAACGCATGTATACATGTAATTGTCGAATATGGAGATAACGACCACCATAAAATTGAATCAGTGATAAAAGCATTTGCGGTAGCACTCAGAATGGCTGCTAGTATTAATCAAAAAAGTGAAGGAGTACCTAGTACAAAAGGTGCAATGTAATGGTTAATGTAGCAATATTTGATTACGGTGCAGGTAACCTTTTCAGTTTGAAGGCCGCTTTGGAAAGAAACGGGGCAGAGAATGTCATAATTATACATGATATGAAGAGTCTCGATAAATTTGATGGTTTAGTTCTACCGGGAGTAGGCAATTTCGATCCTGCAGTAAAATCAATTGAACCCTATAAAGACATATTCATAAAATCTATTAAGGAGGATTTTATGCCAATACTCGGCATATGTTTAGGCATGGAGATGTTATTCAATCATAGCGAAGAAGGAACACGTGACGGCCTTAAAATTCTGGATGGCAAAGTAATAATATTACCTAAGAAAAAAGTCAAGGTTCCACACATGGGTTGGAACAATCTTGAGATAATCAAAAAAGAAAGTAAGTTATTACAAGGTATTAGGGATGGGTCATGGGCATATTTTGTCCACTCATATCTGATAGCGCCAGAAAATAATAGTATAGTTTCTGCAATTGCTCAATACGGAGTTAACGTTCCAGCAATAGTCGAGGAAGGCAATCTATATGGTACCCAATTCCATCCTGAAAAATCTGGAAAATTAGGTGCAATTATAATGAAAAACTTTCTCAATGTGTGTTCTGAGCAAAAATGAAAGTGATACCATCAATAGACCTTATGAATGGAAATGTTGTTAGATTAGTTAGGGGAGATCCTGCTAATAAAGTGGTATATAGCGATAATCCTATAGAAACTGCAAGGAAATGGGAAGCAGCTGGCGCGGATATGTTACATGTTGTAGACTTAGATGCAACATTACGAACTGGCATTAATAACAATGAAATTGTTTTTAGGATAATTGATTCTGTAAAAATTCCTGTTCAAGCGGCAGGTGGTATTAGATCAATTAACGCCATAAATGAGATGCTTAACAAAAATGCAGCTAAAGTAGTTCTGGGAACCATAGCTTACAAAGAACCAGATTCCATACGACAGATAGCCAAGAAAAAGGTTGAAAAATTAATAATTTCAATTGATCAAAATAATGGCAGAGTCATGATTGATGGCTGGAGGGAGGCTTCCAGCTATGGAATCGTTGATGCAATTAATCTGTTTATGGCAATGGGTATCAGAGAATTTTTGCTGACAAGTATAGACAGAGATGGAACATTAAATGGACCTGACGTCATGACATTGTCTCTTG
Organism: Nitrososphaeraceae archaeon; assembly: GCA_035642715.1. Lineage (GTDB taxonomy): Archaea > Thermoproteota > Nitrososphaeria > Nitrososphaerales > Nitrososphaeraceae > JAJNBK01. Next base: position 33,373 of record DASQRW010000127.1, read on the forward strand.
CAAGCAGTTTCGCCAATTCACTAATAATAGCAAGTGGAGGAATTTCGAGTCTAGAGGACATTATTAGGGTTCGGAGCGCAGGATGTTACTCTGTCATACTAGGTAAGGCAGTTTATGAAGGTAAAATAAGTATAGAGAGGGTAAAGGCTATAGCATAAAAATGGCATTAGCAAAGAGAATTATTCCTTGTTTGGATGTTGATAATGGTCGCGTAGTAAAGGGGGTCCATTTTGCAGAAGTAAAAGATGCTGGTGATCCTGTAGAATTTGCACAAAAATATATCAAGCAAGGAGCTGACGAACTTGTTTTCCTTGATATTACTGCATCGCAACAAGGCAGGGAAACTATGAGAAATGTTGTTCGAAATGTAGCGAGTGTTATTGATATTCCATTTACTGTGGGTGGTGGGATCAAAAGGTTAGAAGATGCTCGTGATATTTTATTGAATGGTGCAGACAAAGTATCTATTAATACTGCTGCGGTAGGAAATCCAGAATTAATTTATGAATTAATGTCCATCTTTGGTAAGCAATGTGTGGTAGTTGCAATAGATGCTAAAAGAAACTATGGAAAAGCTGGGAAGAATTTTTTTTATGATGGAGTTAAAAATAAGAAGGAATTCTGGTTTGAAGTTAGAATTTATGGTGGAAAAGAAGGAACAGGAATCGATGCAATAGAATGGGCTAAGAAAGTAGAATATCTTGGAGCAGGCGAGCTCCTTCTAACTAGTATCGACTCCGATGGAACAGAGAATGGATATGATATTATGCTGACAAAAGCAATTTGTCAAGCAACACGTATACCTATTATTGCATCTGGGGGTTGCGGCAGTCCAAAACATATGCTAGAGGTTTTTGAAAAGGCAGATGTAGATGCAGCATTAGCAGCATCTATTTTTCATTACGAGAAATTGACTATAGATAAAGTGAAAAAATACCTAAAGAAAAATGGCATAAAGATTAGATTGTAATGATCGCATTATCGCCAAATTAATCAATCTAATAAATTATATCTTTAGAACTAAATTAGGGGATTTGGCAATATATATCTAATTAACAAGTTATTCTCTTTTGTATCAACAAAGTAAACAGGATCGTTGGTCCAGGAGGCATGTTTGTCTCTATTGCCAAAACTCTTGCTTCCGCTAGAGTTTCAATAGACATGGTTGCTGGTCCTACTGAATTAGTAGTATATGCAGATGCAGTTACAAAGGGATTATATTGACACTGGGGAAACGTTCTGTAAGTAATCACTACATTTTTAAATTCGTAATTAAAATAAATTATTGGTTTTAAAATTAGGCAAAAGAAAAGTACTCAATGAAGCAGACCTAAAAGAAATGGTCATCCCACAGAAAGGAGAAATGCTTGGCCGTGTTATCAAACTTGTTGGAGGGGATAACATCATTGTCAAGTGTACTGATGGTAGGGTAAGGACATGTCGTATTCGTGGAAAGATTAAACGCAGAATG
>DASQRW010000128.1:0-8868 GCA_035642715.1 Nitrososphaeraceae archaeon
GGGTAATGTAAGATGTAAGTGATGATGAGTCAAATGAAGATTTTAATATAATAGATATAGATATAAATTCATAATATACTATTGTACATAGAATTTGGATATTAAAAGAAAGATAATCCTTGTTATAGCATTTATCTCAGCGGTAACATCATTAGCATCATTAAGTGGTGCGGCACTAGCATCATTTGATTATAGTGACGCGTCTGTACAAGACTCATTCAGAGTACTTGTTACAGTCACAGGTGTGGAAGGAAATTGCGGAGAAGAACTAAGAATAATGGTAGTATACAAGTCAGATACATTTGAGCTATGTGAAGGAGATGAAAGACCACTTGAAGAGCAAAGAGCGGATCCGATATCCTCTGAAGGGCATGAAATTGCATTTCCTAAAGGACAGATTGCAGCAGGATAATCCTTCGATGTCTATGTTGAAGCCTCCGATTGCAACACTGACAATTCGCCTGTAAAGAGTCCAGAGGAAGTAACTTTAGCATTGACTAAATCCTCTCTACTGTTGCAGAATTTTTCAAAAAAAGATATTCTTTTTGCAATGTAGAATTATATTTATTAATTTCAATATGAAGGTAAATATTTTTAAAATAATAGGATGTTTATAGTTTTAAGGATTTTTCCAATTCTTAACTACTATATTTATTGCCCCATCATCTTTAAGTTGATTTATATTGTTCGAATCTCTGAATCCAATATATCCTCCATGATTATCTCCTATATCAACTTTACATACATAACTCGAAGTAAAACCCCCACATAGACCAAAATCATAACTACCTCCTAGAGTAACTGCGCAAGTAGTGAATCCACAATAAAGATAATGCAAATCTTCCATTGCATCGGCATTGCGAATAGCTAGTATTTGATTTTGAACATTTATCTCATAATAGGGTGGTGTTGAGACCTGATCTCGTGTAGCTATTGTTGTATCTCTTCCACTTTGTCCTAATGCTAAATCATTTTCAAAAAAAGGGTAAATCTGATAAATATAACTATCTTGTTGAAATGGTTGTGGTTGAAGCACATTATCTTCAGGATTATACAAATTGTAAAATCTGACTACTTCATCTTGAATGGCTTTTCCATGAGCATGTTTTATAGCAGAATCGCCATCGATATCAAGAGGATTTTTTGATACTTCCTCATCATCAACAGCTGCCCCCATTAAATGAACAGATGCTATTTTATAATCATTATTGTTCCATGTTGGATTCGTATGAAGATCATCTAAAGTACTAAGAAGTACTCTAGCTCCTATAGAGTGACTCATTAATCTAATATTAGTATCTTTATTATGTTGATGCTTGCAGGTATCGATATAACCAATAATGAAATTTGCTAGTTTTGGTCCATCCTCTTTGGCTATAATTTTGGCTTCATCCCAGAGCTTATTAGAATCCCAACTTAAACCAATTAATGGAATGCTGTAGTTGCTATTCTCTAATGACATTTTGACTCTATCAAGCCTCTCTTTTGCCTTAAATTCATCATTTCCCCATCCATGGACAAAAATTGCAATTTCCGCAGGACATTGGCTCTTTAATTGATTAATATCATCAAATTGATACTTGTCGTTATAACCATTACCTGATTCTCCTATAGGGAAATTGAGATCTCCTCTAGTTGTTATCATATATACAGGAATAGATTTTTCTGATGTTGTATTAGTAACAGAATCAGTACTAGCATAGATATTATCTAATTTCAACAGGCTTATAGAATAAAATGACGATACTGCTATTATCACTATTAATAATATTATAGCTCCCCGCATGTACAAGCGTTCTGTTCCTTTTCTTAATTAGCTTTCTTTTCTCATCGTTGTCGTATTAATCCAAGAATACCGTGTAGAATTTCATTCAAATTATTGTAATATCTCTGCTTAATAATTACCATATACAAGTTTTCTAAATTGTAGGTCATCTTTTAGTCTTTCAAAACGCTTTTCATACTTAGCAAACTCTCTTATAGTTGGATCCTTGTCAATTGCTTGTTTCAGTAATCTCAGAGAGCTTTCTTTATCGCCCACCGTCAATTTAGCAATAGAGTTATTGCAAAGAATAGTGGTTTCAAACTGATCTATCTCTAATGCCTTATCAAAGTAGCTTATAGCTTCTTCATATCTCTGAAGTGATAACAGTATTTTCAAAGGTTCTGGCCAGTATAAGATTTACTTTGAATTTCATAAAATGAAATTTACTAGCTAACATATCCTTATAAGAAATAAGGAGACAGGGTATTTTGTTGGGGAAAAAATATAGGTGGCATAAATTGCATGACTGAGAGCGAGAAGCGCAGCGCACAAAAAGTTGATCCTTTCTTATATAATATTATTGAGTGTATGTGTGAACAGTTCAGGCCCCACAAGAGAAAAGACGGTAAAGAGCCTACATACAGTTGTAGCAGCTGCGATAGAATCACAAAATCAGGCCAATTCCCCTACATTACAGAAGATTTTACTATATGCAGCCGCTGCTGTGAAGAAGATAAAGCGTGGAAGGTATTAAGCGAGAAAGCTAAACTCATGAGCGAAGGATATAGCGAAGAGGAAGCATTGAAGAAAGCAATCGATGAATTTGGTAAGGATCTACCTGACATGCGGGATGGCGAAGATCTAACGTAGTCCAGTCACCACTGCAACGCCACTCCATTTTTGCGTTATAACGTTACGTGTATTTCGGATCTCGATCAAATGAAAACAAAGTAACAAGTCAATCTTCAATATCTTACTCAGCACAAGGCAACATTATATCAGAGCACAGGTTAGCTTTATCGCTTTTTGGAATATGATCAAATCCCTCTTTGTGTCAAGCATTAGCCACTAAGCTTAAAGCTAGGCGCCGACTGTTCTGTCATCCTTTTTTCCTCTAGTCTCCCTAATTACCAAGTCTATATATTGTCTAACTTCGTTATCATCTAACATTGGAGATTCTACTCCTGTTTCTTTTTTCATAGCACCTGCTTGTTTATGGATTAGTTTTACAAGCTTTCGCATAATCTCTGCGTTCTCTTGTGCATTACCTAAAGTATCTAGCAGAGCATACTCCTTTACATATTTTCTGGCTAAATGACGCAATTCTGAATCTTGGGCCACTGACAGCGCGACAGAGTATATTCCTATGCTAAAGAGAAAAGAAGCAAGCACAATAAAGGCACGTTGGATTGCTCCAAAGGGTGGATAAGAAGAGTTGGTTATCCAGTTATTGGTCGTTGGAGAAACTAAAATGGTTGATAATGCTGCTATAATCAAATAGTTAATGATCTTATTACGAGAAGAGGTAATTTGCCGTTCAAGAGTTTTTGCTACTAAAAGATATGCATAAGCTATTACAAAATCAGCTGCAACCCATCCTGCGGTACCTATTACCCTAAAGATAAGGAACCTGGGCTCCATATATACAAATTCACTTCCAGTTGACTTTATTAATTGAGGAGCAAATATCCCAGTTAAAAAAAGTACAGGTGGTAAAATTATAATTGTCCAAAATGTTGCTCTTCCTATCTTATCCTTAAAATAACGAAGGAAATATGCAACAGCAACTGTTTCTGCGATAGCAATAGCAGTAACTTGAGGTACAAGAAAGATATAGAGATGAATGACAAGTTCTATTCCAGATAAGTGTCTGCTTGCCATAGAATTGCTAGAGTGGAAATCTGGATCTATGGAGGGTGGTCTTGAAAAGACTAATATCTTTGTATTAAGTGTAGTAGTAACTGTCATGCTGATGCAAAGGAGCATCGATGATACAGCAAATGCCAATATCATGATATTGTGTCGTCTGTTGACACTCGACTTGAACCATGACAAGAATTTGTAAGTGCGAAAACCAAAGAACAAGATGGCTACTGCACTTACTAAGACTATTAGAATCAGCAGGTAAGTGCTATATTGTGAAAATAACACCATTTCAACAATGATAGCTCCAAAGATGACTAAAAGTGCATAAAGAAAAATAGGTGTTGCCTTGTACAGCCTATTAAAAAACGAAGGAGCCTCAAGGTCTTTGCGCAATGCAACCATATAATCTCTAAGGGCATACAGACCTGCAAAAAATACAGTGATACTCATTGTTATAAATAATATTACACCAAAAGAAGAATTAAGAGGCTTTCCCAAAGCGTCAAGAAAGGTGCCAAAGATTACATCGGTAATTATTATGGCCCAAGCAATAAACGTCATCAAATAAGTTTTTTTGTTAATGATACTTGTAGTGACTAGCAATGGCATTTTGTTGCTTGTTGTGTTGTATAGTCGACACGTCATTATATACTCTCCGATATACGTTTCAGCAAATTGCTGAACTGCTTATACTTTTAAAAACCAGATTTTGACCACAAGGTATGCTTCATCATCAGCAATCTAATCCAAGGGTGTCCTTATTTTTTGATTCTTATTCTTGCTGCTTTGGTCAAATAATATCTTGCCAAGGGTTTGTCGCCTTTTCGTCGGATTCTTGTCATCGTCAGGCTGTAACAGGTTGTCGGATATTTTTCTCAATGGCGGTGCTGTCATGACTCCTCCTACTACTGGTGCGATTTTTCAGTTAGTTGATCCTGCTGGAAACAACCTACTTACGCGTCTGTAGGCCTTCGCTTTAATTTTGGGTGTATTATGACCAATAAGTTATCAAATTCAATTTCTATTTCTTATCATGGATCGGGAGAAAAAGCTAAATAACGAAACAACCGAACCCGCACTGATAATAGTTCTCTAAATGGACTCGTGAGAATAAAAAGTGAAAGCAGAGTTTGACATACTATCCACTTCAAGAAGAAGAGGAAGAACAACTACAAGAGAAGGTAGATCCTTATACTTTGTTTGTATATGGAATTAGGTCACCTTATACTAAGGAATCTTACTTCAGACGATTGCGTGGTTTCTGTGATGCTATTAATCTGGACAAAGATACAACATTCCGGGAACGATGCAATACATTCGTCCATAAAGGAAGAAATGACTCTAATTGGGCATTTAATAATATCATTAGATCCTTGCATTATCAAAAAGAAAGAGTACAAAGTAAGGAGATCACAGCAGGCACGCTGCATAACTACGTCAAGACGATCAAAATGTTCTGTGAAGTAACCGACATTGTCATCCCATGGAAGAAAATTACACGAGGTCTTCCAAAAGGAAGAATGTATGCAGATGATAGAGCACCCACTTTGGAAGAGATCCATAAAATCATCGAATATCCTGATAGAAGAATGAAGCCCATAGTGTATACTATGGGCTTCTTCGGGAATAAGGGTAGGAGCCTGGGACCATTTAAAGTGGACACATATATCTCCAATAGTTAGCGGAGATGGCAAATTAGTTGCTGCAAAAATTAACGTATACGCTGGCGAAGATGATGAATATATCACGTTCATAACACCAGAGGCTTATTTATCTCTACAGTCATGGATGACGTATCGCAGTGCGTGTGGAGAACATGTCACCAAAGACAGTTGGGTTATGCGAGACCTATGGAATGCTACAAAACTCCCAAAGAAGGAAGAAAAAGGAAAGATTAACGAGCCAATTAAATTGCAATCTATTGGGGTTAAGCGACTTGTCGAGCGTGCTTTATGGGCTCAAGGGGTAAGGACTGTGTTAGAGAGGGGCAAGAAGCGCCATGAATTCCAGACAGATCATGGCTTTCGTAAGTGGTATAAAACGCAGTGCGAAATGGCTGGAATGAAGTCAATAAACATAGAGAAACTAATGGGTCATTCACTTGGCATGTCTACTAACAGCTATTACCGTGCTACCTCAGATGAAATTTTGAAGGATTATTTGAAGGCAGTGCCCTTCCTCACAATAAGTAATGAGATCAGACTTCAAAGACAAATGGAGCAAGTTGTAGAACAGTCAAGGAACGACAATGCTAAAATTAACTACAGGAAACGGTAATGTTGATCTCATTCTAGCTCTGAGTCATTTGCTTTGTTCAGATTTGATTGCTTAGGCCTTACCCTATTTAGATGAAGTATAGAGTATGTATACAAACATATTAAGCCTTGAACTCTACTTTTGATGTTTAATAAGAATGCCCCTTCCAACTGTGAAAGGAATCGGTACGTTTTATAGGGAATATGGAGACATTAAAAAGGAGCATGTGTTATTTATACATGGACTTGGTTCTTCATCACACAGATGGGTAGATATTCCTGAAGCATTGTCAAAATATTTTCATACGATAACAGTTGATTTAATAGGTTCTGGTTTGAGTGAAAAACCACAGAATGCGGATTATACAATCAAAGGATTCAGTAAGTTCATTGTTGATTTCCTTATTGAAAGAATCGGAATCATGGATAAGGAGCATAAAAAGATAAGCATTGTAGGCCATTCATTGGGTGGGTATATAGCTGCTCAAGTTGCTATAGAAAATAAAGAAATGATAGAAAAGCTCGTATTGATAGATTCCTCGGGTCTGCTTGAGGCGCCAACTCAGCTGCTAAAAGATTATCGTGTTGCAGCAACTGACATTAATCCATTAACAAGACATGAAAGAGTCAAAAGAGTATTGGAGGACCTATACGCAAGTTCTTCAAGGCTGCTTCCTGTATTAGTTGATTTATTTGGTTACACAATTGAAAAGCCAGGCGCAAAACATGCGTTTGAAGTAGCATTCGACAACAGCACAACAACACAAATTGATCCAAATGGTTTCAAGCAAATTGAAGATATTCCCTGCCTTGTTATATGGGGTGAAAAGGACAATCTAATACCAATAGAATATTATTACAAGTTTAAACAGCAACTCCCAAAGGCTAGCTATGCAATAATTGCAGATGCAGGCCATGCACCGTTTGTTGAGAAGACAGCTCTAGTATATGAAAAATTGCGTACATTCTTAATGCAGGATGAGATCCTTGATAATCACTGAATTAATTGCTACATTGCCTGTGTAGGAATCCCCTTGGCCTTTATTGCGAGCCGGGTATATTGTATTGGCTGATAGATATGTGTATACTGCGTATGCAAGAGATATAGTTAGAGGTAGCAGCTCTACGTGGGTTCGAAAAGTTTATGACTTTGCAATAAAGCCTGATGCCACATTTTATTTTAGAGTACCTAATGATATTGCTATTGAAAGAATATCCGTAGGTAGGCCTAAACTCAAGTATTATGAAGCAGGGATGGATCTGGATTTAAGTAATGACTCTTACGATAGCTATAGGATTTTTCAAAGCAGAATAATTGAACAATATGAATCTATGATAAAATCCGAGGGATTTATAGTTATAGATGGAACATCTGGTATTGAAGAACAACAGCAATTAGTAAGAGAGACGATTAGCAAGCTACTTCCACATAAAGAAGAAAAAGGACAAAAGCTACAAGAACCTATCCAACAGCCAACTAGGTTGTAGAGAGGAAGAACTATGCTAGTGAAGATAACTTCATTACATTATGTGAATACAATATCAATGGTTGACCAATACAAAACGCTTGGGCAGATATCATAATATCCCGAGCAACAACAGTAATAATGATAAGTCTAATTCACAATCACATTTCAGCGAATTAGCATCTCTAGATAAAGATAACAGTAGGATGACATCAATTGATTTCAGTAAACCTCTTTTTGGAAATAAGCATACTTCATTACAAAAGTTACTTGCAAAAGCTAATAAAACAACTGAGAGAGCAACCAAGTTCATAAATAAAATCAAATCAAGACAAGTTGCTTGTGCTAATAGGGCCAAATCAATACCGGAAAATGCAACAATAAGAAAAGAATACATCAAGTGCGGAAAGCAAATGTGTGAACTAAGGCATGGGAGATGACACTATATATGGTAATAGAGGAAATGGTAGAATTAGAGGTGGCGAAGGAGATGATTTGATATTTGGTGAAAGTGGTAATGATAAATTATTTGGAGGCCCTGACGATGATTCACTGACGGGAGGACCTGGCATAGATACTTTTAACTGTGGAGACGGAGATGATGCAGTGACAGACTATAATCCAGCTAAAAATGAGACTATTTCTGCTAACTGTGAAAATATTATTAATGTAACAGATGATATTGCTATAAATATTCCTACTAACATAGCAGAACAAACAGCAGATAATATATCTATCAGCCCTTTCAATCTTTCATTATTAGAAGAAGAAGATGAAGATGATGATGTTGGAGTAGAAAAAGAGGAAGAGGAAGAGATAGTAACAGAAGGATAAATCATAAATCAAATACTGTCTACCTATAATATGGAGAAGAACACTTTTTTCTTTCTCCTTTTTTTAGGTCTAGTTTGAAGTAGATTGTAATTGTTAGATTAGATATAAAGAATTATGTATAAGGATTATAATTATCTTCAAACCAATAAATTGGCTTTTTAGTTAAAATCAGATTCCATTAGAGATCTCTATATCGGCCTCTATGATTATTTGTAAATTGTAAGCAATGCTAATTATTCGAATATATATTTCTGTTTTCAGCAATTTAAATTAAACTGGTGTTTGCAATTTATTCTTTTGATTCATTGATATGTGTAAAAATATTTCTAATAATATTCTGTATGCTAGCTTTTTCGTTCTGTATCTATATAATAAAATTCTGTTATTCCCATATTCAACTCCCAATAGGGAGTATATTTGATATTTGTCCACGAAGCTCACCATTAGGGTATTCATAGGAATGGATGTCTACATATGCTGTTCTATTGTTCATGAAATTAACCAAGTCAGATAATTGTTTACCGGCTAATGGTCCTTCAAGAATATCTGATGTTATATCGTCATCTACTGACAGAATTCCGCCTAAAAGACGTGGAGCTTTAAAAGGTTTGTATAAGGTAACTATAACTGTGTCATTTTTTTCACCTTCTTTACCAATATGGATATGCGCTGCTTTAGCATC
>DASQRW010000129.1:0-10706 GCA_035642715.1 Nitrososphaeraceae archaeon
GTTACGAGTTATTCTTAGTTGGAATAATAGCAAAGTTCTTGCAATAATAGTAATACAAATCCACTGCTGCTTATATTGTAAACAATTATTGTATATAGAATAGAAAGTTTCGAATACGGCCAGTGTAAATATAATATCTCACAAGTCAAACGATGGTAAAGATTAAGGAATGCTCTACAAATGCTGCGTTCAGCTTAAGAACTGGCTATGAAGTACTATAGATTTGAATAGCAGTGGCAATGGCAGTAGTAGCAGCAACAATAGTAACAAAGTAATCTACTGCTATTCACATCATTAATTCCTTGTGAAGCGTCGACTGTTTCGAAGAGCGTTATGGTTTTACTATCTCATCTCTACTACTGGTGGAATCTGGTATTCACCTTTTAGCACTATCTCTTCAGGAATGAACATACGGAGTGTAAGGTTGAAGGCGTCAGCAGGAGCTGGAAGCCAATTTGCTTCTTTATCCTTGCCAGGACTGTCATGTTGTATGTATATGTCAAGCGAACCATCAGAATTGTATTTCCTACCTTTTGTATGATCAACATTATCACCAATAGAGAACCGGTTTATTGGATTATCTACGAAGTACTTATTCGAATTGTACATATTAATAGACCAAAATGCTTTAACAGGTGGTATTTTGTCTTTATCGAAATGGATTATATACTTATGAGCTCCAAGTAAATTCTACTTTTCTACATTCATTACAAAGGTGGTCCTTGAATTGTTCAAAAATATATTTACCAATACCAAAAGATGGATTGAGTATAACCCCGAGCTCAGCCTCGTTGCAAACTTTACATTTGATCCTTGACCATCCTCTTGGTAAATATGCGGTTTTATCAAATCTCCACGAGTCTATTTCCTTTTCATAATCTTCTCTTAATTTTATTGCAATCAATTTAGATAACTCAGATTGTGTCAAGAAACCTTTTGTTTTGTATTTATCCACTAAAGCTTTAGTGTTTCTAGATGGCCTATCTATGATATTCGAAATTAGCTTGTTTTGAAATACATTGATATCGCGCTCATTCATTTTTGAAAACCTTTGATATTCTTTTTCTACTACTTCAGGATGAAATCCATGGTCAGCGATAATATTAGCTGGCTTTTTACATCCTTAAACTCGCTATATAATTTCTTTATTCCCTCTGAGTCAAGATCTGGGATGTTAAGATACTGATAATGATGATTACCTCCTGTCTTCACGCGCTGCGACGGTAGAATAGCGAAGGAATCGGATTCTCCTGCAACCATCATCATTTCATCACTCCTTGTCTTTCGCCTTATGAAAAGGCCTCTAGCTTTGCTTTTTTCTTTATACACATTTGCTTCTGTCGTATGCACAATTCTTGCAATATCTTTTACTGAGTATTTTTCTTCGGAAAGAAGCGCAATTATTTGTTCTTTCTTATTATTCGGCTTTTCTGGTACCTAAATAGGTTCCAATAAAGTAAGATATAGTAAGGTATAGTAAGTAAATAAACTTATCTATACCGTCTTTTTTGAAGCCAATTTTGAATAGACCGAGGAGTATAATAAGCAAATAAAACATTACCATACCAACCTTGACCTTATCTCAATTATTGAAAAAAATTCTATCTTCAATCATCTAACTCGATGATTATAGATGAAGAATTAATTCAATTATTTGATCTGATCCATTTCCTAAATCACAAGAAAATTCTTTTAATTAACGGCTGATAGATTATGTATTTTGTATGCTAGAATATGTCATCAAACTATAACTTAACATAACCGAAGAAACAATAACATTATTTTTATTTATCTTTCTAATATTCTGATTTTCTTGGCTGTTCACGGCAGATGCTGATGAGATTAAACCAACATATACTTCATGATCTATAATCTCACTTAAAAAATCCGATTACCTTACTATATTGCATTTAGTTATGCCAACTGTTTTGCTTTATTGAAAAGCTTTTGTGCTTCCTTAACGTTACCTAACTTTTGGAGAGATAAACCTTTATGTTTCAATGTTTCTCCAAAATTTGGATAACTCCAAGGCTTTATTATAACATTCAATGGATTCATCTAAATTGGTCTAGCTGCTGCTGTACCTGTCGAGCATGGAAAATGAAAGCCTTGTCAAAATGCGAAGGAGAATGTTAAAACTTTGAATTGAGAGTTTACATTTGGAAAAGAACATATTATTATTTGCATAATTACAGCTAATATGATATGAGCGAATACAGCAAAAAAACAGGCTTCTTTTTAGAAATATTAAAGCTAGTTGAGTACATACCTATAGATGGTAATCTTCCAAGTAATGGTAGATTTGCAGACAATCTTACTATGGATTCGCAATTTTTTTTTGAAAGCATACAGCGTAAGGGGAGCTTCAGAGATATTATAAGGCTCATAACTAGGGAATTAGCAAAAGAAAAAGAAGAAGATACTACTTTCAAGAATATCTTATTTCCAGAACAACGCTATAACCAAGTGCATGAAATAGGATGTTCATATCCTGTTGAGTATCTATTTTTTGATTTTTGTTTGGCAGCATTGGATGGGGATTATCTTGATGCAGGATTATACCTTGCACACTCATTTCATATATTAGGTCTTTCTAAATTGTTTAATCTTATACTATCTGTAATAGTTAATGAGCAATTAGCATATGATAAAGATGCAAGAGAATTAATTGTATTACTTGCAAGAGCAATTGAGCCACGTAATGCAGAAACATATATTGATACATATGGCAATAGCTTTAGAAAACGTTATGAGGTTTATAAAGGGGCCAAGAAAGAGAGTAAAATAATGTCGTAATCATAATCTGTATGCCAGTCTAGTCATTTTATAACAACGAGAATGAAAAGATTAAGACAGGACTAGTAGAAGATTTTGAAATCCTTTCTGAATTAAATAAACACAATAAAGTGAGCATTACTTATACCAAGCATAAAGAAGATTTTCTCAAGTAGATAAACATCAAAAATGAATCAATCTTAGCTCATGGTATCAATCCACTAAGCAAAGAGAAATACGATAAAATTGAAGATATGAGCAAAGTCTTCATTCAATCAATTATTTCAGATATTAACATCGACTAACTCAAACTGATACCTGCTTTCACTATAAAACATTGGAACCTAACTCTAAGAAATAAATATATGTTTAAAATTAAATTCATCTTTTGATGCTCTTATAGATCATTGTCTTCAATATGATCCTATTTTATAATTAGAAGGTATCACAGACAAAACGGTATTCAATATTTGAGTTTTTCAGAATCGATAATGACTTTATCACAATTTAGTGCATAAGAGAGAATAAACGTATATACAGTTTATAGATATGATCATAGTCGCCAAGAAGACTTTAGAAAATAACTTACATATCTTTTGCATGGTTAATACGGACTGATCAATTATGACAAATTAAAAATTGATCTTTCCAATAGCTTCAGATAATCTGTTGGTATCGATTGAATACAAATGAAGACAAAGCAAAGAAACATTATCCTTGAAAATCAAGAAGATAGATTTTATTTAATGCCTAAAATAGAAAAGTGAATTTATAATTCATAACTGCTATGGTATTTTGAAGACAAAATACAATCACTGTATTGCAGTGCATCCTTTATCTTAATTATCTTCTATTTCCTATATTCTTATAATGTTAAGCCAAAGTAAACAACTTAGTAATGAGAATATGATAATTAAAACAGGAAAGCGATATTACTCCAGTACAAGAAAAATAAGCAGTTGAAAACCATGATGTTAGAATGTGGTTATTTAGAAATATTTGAAATTAACTATAACTTCTTATCTAACTCTAGGATTACTAAAAGACTTGGGAGGTACTGATAGACGGATATGAGGCCTGTTTTGCTTACGGTAGATGATGATCCACAAGTGCTTCGAGCTATTGAACGTGATTTAAGACAGCAGTACGGTAGTCGTTTTCGTGTTCTTAAAACAGATTCTGGTCAAAAGGCTCTTGAATTAGTAAAAAAGTTAAAGTTACGAAATGAGAGCTTGGCGTTACTCTTAGTCGATCAAAGAATGCCGCTGATGTCTGGAGTAGCTTTCATAGAACAGGCTATGAACATCTTTCCAGAGGCCAAACGTGTGTTGCTTACAGCTTATACAGATTCAGAGGCCGCTATAAGATCTATCAACAAAGCTAAAATTGATTATTACTTGATGAAACCATGGGAGCCACCCCAAGAACATCTCTATCCTATACTTGATGACCTATTAGATGACTGGTGGGCTTCATTTAAGCCTCCGTTTGAAGGCATTAGGATTATAGGATTAAGATGGTCGCCAAAATCATATGAAGTAAGGCATTTCCTAGCCAGAAATGGCATATCTTATCAATGGCTAGATATAGAGGCTAACAAAGAAGCTCATCATTTGGTTTCCTATATTGATTCAACTAGCAAGAGAGAGCACTCTGGTTCTACCATTGCAACGACAACTTCTAGTAGCTCTTTTTCTGTTTTTGATTATAATAAAACTGAAAATAATAATACTGCATCCTCTATTAGATCAACATCTTCATCATCTTATTTGTCTCCTTTGTATTCTTCCTCTTTGAATCTACCACTTGTCATTTTTCCTGATGGCTCGTATATGGAGGAACCATCTAATTCAGAGCTTGCAGAAAAAATTGGTCTTAAGAGCCGTGCACAGATGCCTTTCTATGATTTGATAATTATAGGAGCATGGCCAGCTGGCTTGGCAGCAGCAGTATATGGTGCTTCAGAGGGACTTCATACATTATTGATTGAAAAAGAAGCTCCTGGTGGCCAGGCAGGAATGAGTTCTAATATTGAAAACTATTTAGGATTTCCCACAGGTTTAACTGGAGCTAATCTAGCAAGACGTGCAGTAGCTCAGGCTTCGCGATTTGGAGCGGAAATACTTACACCCCAACAAGTAACAGGTATTAGAATCGAAGGACCTTACAGATTTGTGAAATTAATAGATGGGAGTGAGATAAGCTGTCATGCCCTGCTTATTGCTACAGGAGTATCATATCGCAAGTTGGGAGATGTAAAGGGAATAGATAAACTGACCGGAGCTGGTGTATATTATGGTGCTTCTATGGTAGAAGCAATATCCCTTAAGGGCGAAGATGTCTTTATGGTTGGTGGAGCCAATTCTGCAGGTCAAGCTGCAATTCATTTTTCTAAATATGCTAAAACAGTAACGCTTATAGTTCGTGGTGATTCTTTAAGCAAAAATATGTCACACTATCTTATACGTCAAATTAGTGAAACAGCTAATATACATGTATTATTAAACTCAAAAGTCACGGAGGTACAAGGTGAAAATAGGCTTGAATTTATTACCATAACAAACACTGAAACAGGACAGATGCAGACTGTTCCATCTTCTGTACTCTATATATTTATTGGGGCCGTACCACATACTGATGTGCTTGTTGGACTAATAGAGCGAGACGCAAACGGTTTTATTTTGACTGGCCAAGATTTAATTCAAAATGGGCGTGAACGTCCTAGAGGCTGGACGCTAAATCGTCAACCATTTTTACTTGAGACAAATGTGCCGGGGATATTTGCTGCTGGAGATGTACGTCATGGCTCTACAAAGAGGGTTGCTACAGGCGTGGGAGAAGGATCTATAGCTGTTCAGCTAATACATCAATATTTAAAAAGAGTGTGAAATAAGGGGTTTATGTTAGATAGCAATAATGATAAAAAAAATAATAATAACCAAGAAATTAGTGATAACAATGAGAATATGACTTTTAATGCTAACAATAGCAATATCACTCGTGAACACGAGGCCTTTCTTCATCAAATACGGCTTTTTTCAGGATTAACCGATCAGGAATTAAAGTCTATAGAAAAAGGAAAAGAAGTATGGTTTGAAGCAGGAGATAAAATACTTGCTGAGGGAGAGCATGATACTTTTTATGTAGTATTAGATGGGAAAGTCGAGGTTATATTGAGAGACGGAGCTAAAGAAGCAGTACTTTCCTCCTATGATTCAGGAGACCATTTTGGAGAGCTTCCAATTATTCTTGGCTGGTCAGATCATAAATGCGCTGCTTATGCTGCCAAAAAAAGCCATCTATTGAGATGGGAAGAAGATGCATTCTGGCGAATGGTGTACAGTTCTCCTTCACTAACTAGACAGATTCTGTATTCAATGGCACAGCTTCTTAAAACATTAGAGACAGTATTACAGCATAATCAAAAGCTTATAGCACTTGGTGGCTTGGCTGCAGGTCTTGCTCATGAGTTGAATAATCCTGCAGCAGCAGCTAGTAGTGCAGTAATGCAATTATCTAATTCTATTCAAGAGTGGAGATCTCTTGTCCAGAAGTTAAATGGGCAGCATGGCATAACTGCTCCACAATGGTCATATATCTCTAAATTAAGAAATGATACTTTAAAGTCTGATTCAAACTCTACAACCAGATATTCTCTTAATCAAAATTCTACCACTAGCGATCTTACTACTAATGATCCTATAATACAAAGCGAACAGGAAGAGAGAATCATAGATTGGCTTGAATCTCATGGTGTGAACGATGGATGGAAGCTTGCGTCTGATTTAGTCAACGTGGGAATCAATATAGATAAGTTAAATGATATCGCTAATAATGTCGCCTCATTCCAATCATTAAGAAGTACTATAACTGATAATAACACAGTAGAACAAAATCTTTTACTTAAAGATATTTTGAGTTGGCTTAATGCTACAACGAGAGTAGATCATCTGCTTTATGATATTAAGAGTAGCACTTCACGGATTAGTGAATTAATCTCGGCAGTAAAATCATATTCCTATATGGATCAGGCTTCTCTTCAGGACGTTGATATCCATAATGGAATAGAGAGTACATTAACCATGCTTCAGCATAAACTAAAAAAAGCGGATATAACAATAATTCGAGAATATGATTCTGATTTGCCACATGTTAATGCTCATGGAAACGAGCTAAATCAAGTATGGACAAATATTATAGATAATGCTATTGATGGTATAGACAAGCACGGAACTATTTCAATTCGTACCAAAAACGAGGGTAATAGTCATGTACTTGTAGAAATAGTAGATAATGGGACTCAAGGCATTCCAAAAGATCTACAGCCACGTATTTTTGAACCATTCTTTACAACCAAGGAACTAGGCAAAGGTACTGGTCTTGGACTAAGTATAAGCCATAGGATTATCACAGAAAATCATAAAGGAGATATACGTTTCTATTCTAGACCCGGAGAGACTAGTTTTCAGGTTCGTTTACCTATCATTTACAAAGGAATTGCGCAAAGATACTGGTCTTGGATTAAGCCATAGGATTATCACAGAAAATCATAAAGGAGATAACATTTCTATTCAAAATAACGAGGTACCAAATTCCAAGTCTGTTTGCCTGCTATTATTACTAATATAATTTCAATTGCTAATAAACCAAAATAGCGAATAACAATGGCAATAGTAACAATTGTGAATGCATTCAATCCAATATTGCTAAATTTGTTATGGCATATGCATGATTATGCTTATTATTATTCGACTCTTAGCAAGCATCAAAATAATAGGATGTCAGATTCTGGATGTAAACGTCTTAAATTAATTCAAAAAGATGTTAGGTTAGTGCAGAAGGTTGTGAGGATTGTCTCAAAGTGGGTGATTCTTAGGTACATTTGCGTATCTGTCTTATTTGTTGGCATATAGGATGTTGTGATTCGTCAAAGAATAAACATGCAACCAAACATTTCCATTCAACGGAACATCCACTCAAAAGATCTTTTGAACCTAAAGAGGACTGGAGATGGGCTTATGTTGACGAAACCTTTCTATGACTCGTTATATAGCAAATAAATAAAATACACATAGCAGAATACTTTAGGAGCTCATGATATAAAAGACCAAAGAATACATATTATATCATATTAAATTCATATTCATCTAGGTATGACAGCAAGTCGGGGATAATCATTAACAATCATCCATCTTCAAACTGTGTGATTTCCCACAGTTCATGTTAAAGGAACTGTTACCAATATACAGTATCGATCACTCTTGCAGACAATGATATTAATTACATTACCTGACCCTTTGGCCCAATACATAGAGAGGGCTTATTAATTAAAAATTAAGATATAGTGAGGAACACTTTTAGACTAGCTCACAAAATTTCCTTCTAATGGATAACCTGCTTGCTCCCAATCGGATATTCCACCAGCATAACGCCTGAGTTTATTATATCCCATACGTGTCAAAAGCTGATATCCAATTATACTTGCAATACACGATGGGTTAGAACAATATATAACAATATCATCATCATGATTAAGCATTTTCTTTGCATCCTGCATTTTGCTAACGTTGATAGAACCAGGTATGTGTTTAGCATTAAATGCCCATTCACCTAATGCATTTACTAGTTTGAATTTATCACCGCGATCTAATTTCTGTTTTAATTCTTCCCTGCTAATTAGGTTCATTGACAATTTAAATTCTCCATTAAGCGTATCATCAGTACAGTAGATATTAAATATGGTTATTGTTGATTTAATCTGTCTCAATGTCCTGACTGGATTATGAAAGAACTATTCTTATGCATGTTCATATTATGTATAGAGTGATCTTTCTTATTTCCTTGTACTTGTTCTTGTGATTGAGTCTTCTTATTTGGATTGAATGTACAGCTATGATTTGCAGATCTATCGCCTTTTAAATGAACGCTTGTAGGTAAATTCATTGAATCATGAAAGCTAATATTTCTACATTCTCTCTCTTTTGTTAAAAAGTCTTCAATTGTGCCTGAATATCTTGTCACATTATTTTTCAGTGAACCTGATTTCGTAATCTCACTAACATCTAAGGCATGACCGGCCGTATAATTAATCTCCCATAACTCATGGATATTATCTGTTACAATTTGATCTGGTTTTGCAAAAGCTCTCATTTTAGTTGCAATGCTTATAGTATAACCTAAAATGTCAAGATGAGAAACTATCGAAGCTGTGTTATCTACAAAATTATCAATAGATGATTATAATGCATTTCTCATACTAACCAAGTTAGAATATCAAGCAGGATTGATTAAAGAAGAAAGTACATCCAAAATACTAATATTTACAATACGTCACATATTAAATAAAGTTGGTAATGATCAAATATATCATTATCTACGACAACGACAACAACAGAAAGCTCAAAACGATCAACAACAGCTTCATAATCAATTTACTTTACAATATTATTAGCGCACCGTTATTATCAGTATCTCCTTTTGATAGTTGTTATATTGTACTTGGGACGACAAGTAGTTTGGATAATCAGAGCTGCATTTCAAGATGGAAATAAAGTAATGCTATCTATACCGTTAATTGAAGCAAGATATTATACCTGAAGAATTCTTTCTGTCACAAATAAATGTGGGAGCAAATCAACGCAGAGGAAATACTCGTTTTAGTGAGTCGAAAGATTAAAGTACGCGAGTAAAAGTACTCTGCAGCCAAGTACATGAAAATCATAAATACTCAATCTTGTTTTCAGTATTTGATATTTGAATGAGAAGCGAAAAGAGTATTAGTGTTATAGCGGCGATTGCTATATTATTACTTGCAGCAGCAACCTTAGGTAGTTTTTCACTTATTTCTCATGCTCAAGTTGAAGAGGATATAGACCAAGGAGCAGAACAACAAGTGACAAATGCTACTGACGCTGAACAGGAGACAGTCGAAGCAGCAGAACAAGAAGCTACTGATGTTGAAGGTAGTACTGAACAGGAGACAGTCGAAGCAGCAGAACAAGAAGTGACAAATGCTACTGACGTAGATCAAGCAGGAGGTGAGGAGCAGATTGTTCAAGCAATAGAACAAGGTGCATTAGAACAAGCAGGAGGTGAGGAGCAGATTGTTCAAGCAATAGAACAAGGCGCATTAGAACAAGCAGGAGGTGAGGATATTACACAAGCAATAGAACAAGAAGCAATACAACAAGCTGCTGGTGTTGATGCTATCCAACAAATAGAGCAGGTTGCAACACAAATAGCAAACTCATCGACTGAAGCACAGGAAACAGGAGATACCGAAGAAGCAGGTGCATCAACCATAGAACAAATTATTGAACAGATTGCTTTACAGACTGGACAGGTTGGAGGAAATATAGATCAGACTATAACTCAGATAGCTCAACAAGTAGCTAGTAATCCAAAGGGACCTGTAGCACAAGCGATACAACAACTATCACAACAATATGCTGGAGGAAATACGGATGAAGTTAGCCAAGCGGCAGCTCAGATAGGTACCCAAATAGCTCAAGGTCAAAATATCCAGCAGACTCTAGTTCAGATATCTAACCAAGTAATAAATAAGATAAATAATATCAATACAAATATCAATAACTATAACAATGTAAGGAGTCATTCTACTTCCCCTACAGAGACCAAAGTTATTCAGGAAACAGTCAATACATTAAAAGTAGAAAAACCACTTGTTAAAGTTCCTCGAGTACATATCGAGTTTGGTAATAACAAAGAGCGTAACTTGGTTTTGCGAGTTCTAAATACCCAAGATGCAAAATATGATATGCCATTTAGCAGATTTAATGGAGCATTCAGTCTGAATGACGATGACTTTAAGGTAAAGATCATAGGTAGAGGAAAGATATTATCCGCAGCGGTATCGGAAATGAAAAATAATGGAGATATCGGTCCAAGGGAGTTTCTTGAAAAAGATATTC
>DASQRW010000130.1:0-4266 GCA_035642715.1 Nitrososphaeraceae archaeon
AAAAAAGCACAAGTTATCATTGATCCTTGTTTGTCGTTTTATCTCTATTTTTTATAAAATTCCTGCCGTTTCTTGATATAAACCTGCCAAAACGCGTATGCCTTGGTTTTAAAAAGCTAACTGTGGTATATGCAACTATTATAAATAAAGGTAAAATTGACATCCATCGTAAAATTTCACCATATGTAAACATAATAAACTTCATCTTTATCAAGTTCTGATATTGCTCATCAACTAGTATATGGACATGATAATCACCATCAAGGTTTGTAAATACATCCATAACTGTACCATTTGCTATCCTGTAAGGACTTTGCTTGTCTAAAACATTAAACCTTTCTGGAGTATGTACTCCATTAAATAATGACCCATTGTACGGCATAATTCCATATCCAACACCATTTATCTCGGCATATCTGACAGGATGTATCTCATGCCAGCCGCCTAAAAAAAGAATTAATGGTTTTAATTCTTCTACCCATACTCCATATACAGATATTCTATCGCCTACCATCGGTTTTGGAATATTGTGCTGGTCTTCAGGTACAATTTCAGTTACAAGTAGATAATAGAAAGAAAGAAAAAATAAAGCAGGAAAAATTAACGAAATAATAAAAGAAATTAGGAATATAGAAACCAATTAATATTTTTCTTGTATCACATATTTTTTTAATATTTTTGAGATCAAAAGTATAATTATATGATGATGATATTTATCGTTTAATTTTGCTACTTTTTTTTAATTCTATTATTCACGTAGGATCCAGAATGCTATACATATCTCTTAGAACAAAGACAGTAGAATATTACAACCTTCTGAACAATAAAGGTAAATTATTTAAAGGACGTCGAGCTTCATAGTTTACTCTTTTTTATCTTTCTAACAATCTCATTGTCTTTTTAGCAATTAATGTGGCTTAAGATGACAAAAAATTATTTATTTAAAGTAGATTATATTTAATTTTTATGACTATTATAGTCAACTTGTATTAGGTACAAGTTGCCTTTTGTTGTGAAACTTATATATGCCATGAACCAATGTATGAAATTTGTTCAAAGGCAAACAATACGAGGTCTATTTGCTCCCATGGCTATTGCACGTAATTTTTAAAGCCTTATAATATAGTTAATGCACGGGTATAACACACTAAGATGGGAAAAACGAAGAGTGCATCAAGTAGATCTAGCGAAGATGAAGCGCTCCCGAAATGGGCAGAAGATGAGATCAAATCAGTTCAATTCAGAGAACCGGAAATTCTGACACGGACAGGATATATTCTTGATATTTATGAAAATGATTATAAAATCGATATTCAGCTATACGAAGCTTTGCCAGACGGCAGGACCATTATTGAGGGTTTGAATGTTCCCAGATCTTCACAGATAGCCGATTTTATGAAGGGTGTCGTTTACGAATTTAAGATAAAGATGTTTCATGGATCTTTGAGTTCAAAGCTTGTTGAATTATTGAGAACAAAGTATACGATTGAAATGGATACAATTTACAGATTTGATCTGGAAGAATTACAGATGATGGATGTTGAGTCAGATCTTCCTTCTATGCCACCTTCTTCTGACGGCGAAGATGAGGATGGGGAGGATGGAAAAGAATGATCAAAAATTTAGCGTCGTAATTTCCTTCTAAAGGCCGCCCCAACAAATGGATTGATAATATAAGGCAAGGTTTGCTTTAGCCAGACACCTACTCTAATAAATAATGGGACTATAATTTCAAGACGAGGAGAATTTGCTGCTCTCATAATTGCATTTGACACAGTCTTTGGAGGAAGCGCGTATCCGGTATAGTTTGGCATTTTGCCTCCAAAAGATTCGTTGTTAAAGAAGTTGGTTTTAACGGCAATTGGGCTTACAACTGTTATACCTACGCCTGTCCCATGCAGTTCATGATATAACGATTCTGAAAAACCCAGCATTGCGTATTTTGAACCGCAATATGCAGCCAATCCTGGCACTCCGAAGCTTGCCGCCACAGAAGCAACATTTACTATATGTCCAGATTTATTGTAAAGCATAGAATCTAGAAATACTTTTGTGCAATATATCATGCCATAGTAGTTTGTTGCTGTAACTGACTCTATTTGTTCAATGCTTTGATCCTGTACTTTTCCAAAGAAGCCAAAACCAGCATTGTTTACGAGCACGTCAACACGGCCAAACCGATGGATCACATCTCTTCCTAGCTTAATTACTTCTGTCTTGTTTGAAATATCGCATACGTAGACCATCGTCTCGCACTTTGAATTTATAAGGGCTGCGACACCTGTGAGTCTTGATTCAGAGCGTCCCACTAGAATTATTGCCATAGCCCCATTATTGGCAAAATCAATTGCAGCCTGCCGTCCGATTCCAGATGATGCACCCGTTATTAAGATTATTTTTCCATCGAATTTTCTTCTTCTTCTTTTGATGGTAGTAGTGTTAGTAGTAGGAGTAGGATTAACCATTACTATTACTACTTCTTGTTAACATCTATTTTTCTTCTACTACTATCTTTTATTATCCTCACTAACCCTATCATTTATTTTATTATTTTTGTTGCTAGGATTACTATCATCAGCTAGATTAGGTCTTACACCATGACTAAATGGAAAAGTGGAGATGTTTTTTGGATTTGTAACATAGACTTTAGAACCTACTGTTATTTTCATCAATGCAATCCACATAATCACAAGAGGAATATGATAAGATGCAATTCTCCACGCTATAATTACGTTTAATTGCGAATCTTTAATAACATCGGTAAAGTCTGGAATACCATTTATGTTTGATACATAAGCCCAAATACCTAGTTCTGCCAACCCCGATCCACCTATAGTAATTGGAAGGGTTGACAACGCAGTAGATGCAGATGTAGCCATTAATGAATCAAATAAGCCAACATTAGATCCAACAGAATCTGCAAGAACCATAAAAGATAGTCCTTGAAATAAAAATGCAACAAAAGTTATTGCAATTCCTACTGTGAATGTTTTGACTGCTTTCCTTGAGTTGAAATTTTCTCTACTCATTTTACAGACATCGGTGATTGCATTATTGGTTGTATTGATCAGGCGCTCTGCCTTTTCTCTAGCAACAAACTTTTGTAATATTTTTAATGAGAAAGATGGCAAACGAAGGTTGCGTTTTGTTGAATAGATAACCAACAAAAGCCAAAAAGTAAGCGTCGGAATCACAACAATAATTACTATTACTCCAATAAAGATTCCACCATTATAAATTGCGACCGCTCCAGCTATCAATCCAAGCACGGTTCCAACAAAGACGTCGGCAATGATTTCTATCGTTGTAACCCATGTTGCCTTTCCTGGGGCCACTCCGTTCTTAGTTAACCATGCAATTCTAACCAATTCACCACCAACAAATGACGGGGTTGTCTGTGTCACAAATTCGCCGGCTAATCTCACTGACATTATCTTGCCAGTAGAGCTTACGTGTGGACTAATAAATTTCTGAATGAAATACTTGAATCGATATGCCTGCAGCATAATTTTAACTATGACTGAGGCTGCTGAGAATATGAAAGGAACGAGGCCGACAGCAAAAACGTCGTTAAGTGAAACTGGTGTA
The DNA here is from genome assembly GCA_035642715.1 of Nitrososphaeraceae archaeon. Taxonomy (GTDB): domain Archaea; phylum Thermoproteota; class Nitrososphaeria; order Nitrososphaerales; family Nitrososphaeraceae; genus JAJNBK01. The sequence goes on from DASQRW010000130.1 coordinate 3,589, forward strand.
AAGATAAACATGATTAGGAATGGCACAATACTTGCAGGTATAGCTAACAGCCGCCAGTTCAACGATAATCATTGACCGGATAAAAGAAGGCATATAATAATTAATAGAAAATAAATTTGATAATCTACAAAAAATGTGTATATAGATATATTGTTATTTAGTCTGAATATATACTATTAGCGTACATTATTTAGATCTCAATTTGAAACTTCTCGAATTATAATGTTGATTGATTGCTGTAGTTATTGATATGATGAGGATGTCCATCTCATACAATCATCTTTAGATATCATTCTAACTGTCTATATTAAGCCTAGATTCTAATAGAAGAACGTATAAAAAACAAACCTCTTAAGCCTAATTTTTCTCCTATTTTATCATGGCTGTGTTGAATCAAATATTGCTCCATCATATGCCGGCTGGCCTTGACTAATTGGTACTGAAACTTCTATTTGCCCATTACACATTTCACCTTTTCCATCATCTGCTGCGAACTCTATAGTATATATCCTTCCATCTCCAGCTCCTAACCTTTCAGCTCTTACCTGAGCTATGCTTGTTCCAATACCTGTACCATCGGGTGATGGATCACCTGGATTTAGTTTTGTAGGTTCATCTTGGAAAATAGAAATTATTCTTATAGTTATAGGATCTCCTTCGGGATCTATTACTCCTCTT
>DASQRW010000131.1:0-9342 GCA_035642715.1 Nitrososphaeraceae archaeon
CATTCTGCGTTTAATCTTTCCACGAATACGACATGTCCTTACCCTACCATCAGTACACTTGACAATGATGTTATCCCCTCCAACAAGTTTGATAACACGGCCAAGCATTTCTCCTTTCTGTGGGATGACCATTTCTTTTAGCGCTGCTTCATTGAGTACTTTTCTTTTGCCTAATTTTAAAACCAATAATTTATTTTAATTACGAATTTAAAAATGTAGTGATCTTGTCATGTGAGGAAATGTGAGGAATAATGATAATATAGAAGAATAAATATTAAACTCTTCAGATTCTTTTTTCAAAAATTATCTTTATCTCATACATAAACAAAGGTAATATTATTGTCTTCAACTTTCTCTTATCCTCATTTATCTGTAGTGCAGCAATACAATGGTTACTTTTCTAAGTAAAACAATTGTAGAGTTGGCCTAGACACGATTTATTTTAAGAGAGTCATCACATTAACTGAGCAGCTGTCATTAGTGCTTTTTTGTTGCATTATCCATTTTTTTCCTCACAGGTTATCTATTATCTTTCTCATTATGTATTCTTAATCTGACTATAAAGATTTCATAAATTATCAATATATTGAAGTTAAACTCAAGTTAACAAATCATTACTCATCATCTGTTATAGTAAGAAATATTATATTTTCCACTATTTAACTATCGATATCAGTTAACTGATTTTGAGAATTCTTATGATCTTATCGTCATTTTCCTGGGCGATGCCACTTTCATCTTTATTATTAACAAGAACATATAATGAGCCGTCAGAGGCCTCAATAACATCTCGTAGTCTACCATAACCAACAAGTATGTTGCTTTGAGTTTTAGATTCCAAATCGATATGGCGTAAATGTGAACCCTTTAAAGTAGTGAAAATGAGATCATTTTGATATCCAAGCTTGTCATTAGTAGGGATTGTAACTCCAGTTGGAGCAATGCCAGGATTATAACAGAACTCTGATGCTTCAAATTTGCCTGAGCCCTTACATTCTTCTGTGGGCCACCCATAATTTGAGGCCGCTTTTATGACGTTGATTTCATCATTGCCAGAAGGACCATGTTCAGTAGCATATAGCTGTTTTGTTTGAGAATGCCATGCTATTCCTTGAATATTTCTGTGACCGTAAGAATAAACAGGCGAGCCTAGAAAAGGATTATCATTAGGAATGGTTCCGTCAGGATTTAGTCGCAAGATCTTGCCTGCGAGTGACTTGACATTTTGTGCAAGCCCTGGAATAGTTGCATCACCAGTTGATATGTATAATTTCCCATCAGGGCCAAACTTTATACTTCCACCATTATGAAATTGTGCACCTGGAATTGAATCAATAATCACTTTTGATTCAATAATTTTATTTTCCTTTTCGGTGAGCATTAAAACTTTATTGTAAAGTTTGCTCTTATTGGCATATGTATGATAGACATATAACAGATGATTTTCAGTAAAATTTGGATGCAATGCTAGACCCAATAGGCCTCCTTCACCTGTTTGTTTAACCCGGATGCTTGCTGCAGGCTCATCGATAAGTTTACCGTGGGGGTCAATTATCCTTATTCTACCCAGCCTTTCAGTAAAAAAAATTCTACCATCTTTCGCAATGTCAATAGACCAAGGAACTTCAAGATTCTGTGCTACTATAAGTATGCCGCTATTGGTGTCATTATTATGAGTCTTATTAGGTGCGGGTAATGGAATAGTAGTATCAAATGGTGTTACAAAAATTGTCACAGCACCAGCAGCAATTACTACAAATGCAGAAATAATGATGAAGAGCAGATTCATTATATTGCTATTTTAGAGATGGTAAGGTTTTTTAATGTAATCTTTAAGATCCAAAGATCCTAATGAAAGTATCTGAAATTAAAGCTAATAAAATTATAATGCTAAGTTCAGAAGATTCAGTTGCAAAAGCTCTGAACATAATGTATGAAAATAATATTAATCAAATACCAATAATTGATGCTGATGATGATGGAAAATATATAGGCATGATATATGCCAAGCAATTTCTTGGCGTAAATGCTATTCCTACGTCAAAATTAAAGAGTTTTGTTGTCAATACGCCTATTTTGAATTCAGACGATGATATTGAGAAATGTGCTCAATTAATTGTAGTAACTGGAAATCGTGCATTGCCTGTTATTGAAAACGGAAAACTGATAAGTATTGTGAGCGAAACCGATATAGTACTTACTTCAGATTTTGGTCATGCTATCGTAGATGAAGTTATGTCTGGAGCTATAGTAATTGAGGAGGATGATACATTAAGCAATGCACTGTCAAAAATGCGTAGATATAACATTTCACGACTTCCAGTCATCAATTCACGAGGAATTCTTACAGGTGCTATGAATGCTTTGGATATCACTAAAATTATTGCTACACCTAGAGAAAGAGCTGGAAAATCACGAGGAATTGGCACCATGGTTACCATTAGAGAAGTCAAACTTAAAGATATTATGAGAAGAGCAGTATCAGTTGAAAGGGGAACCAGTCTAAACAGTGTAATAGAAAAATTTGAAAAAACTGGGGAGATTATCGTTGTTGGGGACGGAAGGCCAATTGGTATCATTACGCCCAAAGATGCGCTAGAACTGACACTTCCCAAAACAACCGAGCCTACTATTCATATTGCTCACTTGGACAGTGATGAAGCACGTCGAGAAATAGAAGAACAAATGACAAAATTCTTGAAGAAAATTCAAGGAAAACTAGAGAATGTACGCCTTACGATAGTCTACGCCGACAAGCATAAGACACACAAGTATTCTGTGAGAGCTAGGGTTATCACCACTACTGGCGTGGTTGCTGCAAAGGCTGTCGGTTATGACCCGTTAAGTGCCTGTAAGGAATTAGTATCCAGATTAGATAGAAGAATAAAGTCTGAACACAGTCAAAAAATAAAGGATAGACAGCATAGAGAATCTGCTAGAAAAGTATCCTAGATAACAAAAGAAAAGATGGCGCAGATGAGGAGATTTGAACTCCTGATCGCCCGAGGGCGAATCGGCTTACTTTCAGTCATTGATACTCAAGGCCGACGCATTATTGTGTTCTTTGTTTTGAGCAAGGAAGACCACTCTGCCACATCTGCTCATATTATTATCACCCAGTTACCTACTATTATGTGTTAACTGCGTCGTGAAACACAAAGAATGTTAGATATATTTAATATGAAAATATTCTTGTAATAGATACAAAATCAGCAGTAAAATCCAATGTTTAAGATAATCTGAATTCATCTGCTAAAATCATAATATTCAAAAGCAATGGTAGGCAAGACAATGAACTAAAGAAAGGAAATCAATCAGACAGATCATGATACATTCAGAAGATCTTTGAGTAATTCGACAGATTACAAAAGTTTGCTGATTACTATAATCTGTTATTTGATTTATCCACATTTCATTCAAACTATTTTATACTTCTCTTTTGCTTCGATAAAACTAAAGACTCATCTTTCCTAATCTTCCTATGTTTCAAGGACAGACATACTGTCTTTTCATCTTGATCTGCGAAGATAATAAGTAATCTTTTGTTTAAGGAGGTTCACATGCTGCAACATTTTTGTTGTTGTTGTGTTGTGTTGTGTATGGCCTATGGTTTTACAAACAATTATAGCATAGAAACAAGTGATCGTTTGTGCTTTATAGTGACTGCTAATTTATCCTCAGGCAAAGAGGCTATGATACCTATTAATAAACCTTGGATAGAAGAAGAAGAAAGACGTGAAGTATTGAATGTTCTAGAAGAGAATGCTCTTACAGATGCATCACGTAATGGAGGAAAGAGAGTACGAGATTTTGAAGCGCAGTTAAGAGATTATCTGAACGTAAAATATGTTATAGCTGTTAATTCAGGAACTGCTGCATTGCATGCAGCTTTACTTGCTGCAGATATCAAACAAGATGATGAGGTTTTACTTCCATCATTTACATTTGTTGCTACTGCTAACTCTGTAGTTGCATCTGGTGCAAAGCCTGTTTTCGTCGATATCAATAAATCAGATTATACTATGGATATCCAAGACCTAAAGAGGAAAATTACCAAAAAATCTAAAGCAATTATACCAGTTCACTTATACGGCCATCCTGCAGACATGGATGAAATTATAGATCTTGCTAGTAAATATTCAATCGATATCATCGAAGATGCATGCCAATCACTTGGCTCTACCTACAAAAAAAAACAGACTGGAACCCTTGGCTTGATAGGTTGCTTTAGCATGTATGCCAGCAAAGTATTGACATCTGGTGAAGGTGGAGCAGTTAGCACTAATTATAGTGACCTTGCAGACAAGCTAAAAATGATCAGAAACCATGGTATGGTTGAAGGGAATGATACAAGAATTTTTGGCCTTAATCTTCGGTTGCCAGAATTGAGTGCTGCCATTGCCAAGGTTCAAATGAAGAAGCTCACAAAAATGTTAGAATTAAGAAGACGAAATGCAGAATTATTGACAAAGGCATTACTTCCCATAGCTGACAGAATCCAATTAAAACTTCCTCAAGAGGATGAAGAAAAGAAATACAATTGGTATCTCTATACTGTAGCATTAGAAAGAAACTACTTTAGAGACAAAATCAAAGACAAGATGATAAAAAACAAAATTGGTGCTACCGTATATTATAATCCTCCAGTTCACAAAACTCCATATTATGAAAAGATGATTTCCTCAGAGGCAAATCTTACCAATACAAATTGGGCTAGCGAACATGTTCTATCATTACCAGTTAATGCACTGATAACACTCCCGGATATAGAACGCATTGCAGATCGTTTTAATATTGCCGTCAGAGAATCTATGGTTTAATACTTTTATACATGGTATTTTGATTTGGTAACTCAAAACTTTTTATAACATTAATTTTTGTATATGAGAGAGATATGCCAATAGATACGGGGGATACTACATGGATGCTTATTTCAACCGGTCTAGTAATGCTTATGACTCCAGCTCTAGGTTTTTTTGAAGCAGGACTGATCAGAAGTAAAAACTCTCTTTCCATTATAATGCAAACCTTCTCAGGTCTTGCAATTCTTTCAGTTATTTGGTTTATCCTAGGCTTCACACTAGTTTTTGCTCCCTCGCAAGGAGGATTTATCGGTGGGCTGAATTGGATATTTTTTAATGGTGTGCCATTTAATGATTCAGTAGATTATGCACCAACCATTCCGGGTGTTACTTTTGGATCGTACCAAATGATGTTTGCTGTTATCACTCCACTTTTGATTACTGGCGCATTTGCTGAAAGAATGAAATGGAGTTCATTTTTTGTATTCATCATAGCATGGAGTATCTTGATTTACTATCCATTAGCACATTGGATCTGGGGTAGGGGATGGCTTGCAGATCTAGGAGTTTTTGATTTTGCTGGTGGAATAGTGATTCATACTAGCGCAGGAATGGCTTCTCTTGCTGCTGCAGTTGTTCTAGGCAGGAGAAAGAATTTTGGGCCCGATATTATGGTTCCTCACAATATTCCACTAGCCGTTATTGGTGCTACGTTGCTATGGATTGGCTGGTTTGGATTTAATGCAGGAAGCGCCTTGGCATCAGGATCATTAGCTGCCAATACGCTTCTTGTGACACATATAGCTTCTGCAACATCTGCAGTGGTGTGGATACTTCTATCATGGAAAAGAGCAGGAAAGCCATCTACAACTGCAGCCATCAATGGTGCGATAGCTGGATTAGCAGGTGTAACACCTGCATCGGGTTTTATAAGCGCACAGAACTCTTTCTTTTTGGGCATCGTATTGGGTTTTGCATCGTACTATGCAATCATATTATTAAAGGAGCATTTGAAAATTGATGATGCATTAGATGTCAGTTCTGTACATGGTGTTACAGGTATAGTTGGATCATTAGCTATTGGTATCTTTGCGAGCACAGTGATAAATCCTGCAGGTCCAGAGGGTTTACTATATGGAAATCCTATGCAACTAGCAATTCAGGCTATGGGTATTGCAGTAGCGGCGGTATTAGGATTTGTTGGAACGTTGGTAATTATGAAGATCATCGATGCAACCATAGGATTGAAGGTCGAAGAAGAAGAAGAAGATATTGGTTTAGACGTTACACAACATGCAGAAAGAGCATATGTAGACTGAGTTTTTTATCTTTTATTATTTAGACTTGGTAAACTTTTTTATTACTTTAATAATAATGGTTTTTATTGAGACTAATAATTTATACAGGTAAGGGCGGCACAGGAAAAACCGTAACTTCCTGTTCTACTGCGATCAAACTTTCTGAACGTAATTACAAGACCTTGCTGATTTCTTCTGATCCTGCTCATACTTTAAGCGATGCTTTTATGATGCCTGATATTGGATATGAATCAAAAGAGGTGATTCCAAATATGTATGCATTGCAGATCGATCCTGTAACTGAGATGAATAAACAATACGATACAATTCTTTCTTATTTGGCATCAATATTTTCTGCAAAGGGTATTGATGAAACACTTGCATATGAAATTGCAATGTTGCCTGGAATGACTCAGTTATTTTCTTTGTTGAAAATAGAAGAAGTTGTACGAGAAAAGATATTTGATGCCGTAGTTCTTGATATGCCTGCCTCAGGAGAAGCACTGCGATACCTTTACTTTCCAAAGGTAATTGGAAGTATTGGAAAAAAATTTACTGGATTAATGGGAATGTTTAGCGGAGTTACTAGGATGTTTCAGCCTCTATCAAAGACTACCTCGCTACCTTCAAAGAATGTTTTGCAAAGTGAAATAGATCTATTGGATAGACTTGAGATACTATCAGACATTATTCGGAATCCGAATATAACAAGTATAAGATTGGTCGCAAACCCTGATACATTTAGTATAGAGAATGCTAAAAGAGCATTTATGTCCGCCAGTCTTTACGGAATAAACGTTGACCTTGCTATAATTAATAAAATCATACCGCCAGGCAGTCCTGATGAGAATTATGCAAATTGGGCAGCTGTTCAACTGACAAAGATTGAAGAAGCAAAGGCAAATTTCTATCCACTTCCGGTAAAGGAAATTAAACTTTATGCCAATGAATTACGTGGAGTCGAAATGTTAAGAGAGAACGGAGAATTGATATTTGAAAATCAAGATCCCGCAACGGTTTTCTATCGCGGAAAGGCATTTGCATTTATAACAGAGGATTCTAAATTACGAATGACAGTTAAGGTTCCATTTACTGAAAAAGATGATTTTGATGTAGAACGTCATGGAGATCAACTTACCATAAAAGTCAAAAATCCTGTAGGTTATCTTGTCAATATTGTCCCATTACCTACTGCTACTATAGGTATGAAGCTTGCAAAAGCAAAATTACAAGGCGATGAATTAAATGTGCTATTCGAAAAGTATCTTTGATAAATGAATTTTAAATGTCATACTGTATAGGTTAAGATAAGATGATGATGTTCAATTTTTCTTTATATTTAACAAATTGTCAATAGAGTCAATATTAAAGAAATCCTAAATTTAGGCATAATTTCCTTTAATTGAAGATCTAGCACCACAAGCCTCACATAGAAGAAATCCAAGTTTTTTGTTCTTTTCTGTTCTAGTATCTGGGCTTCCGCAAACAGGGCAAATTACATAGTCCTTGATATATCTATCGATCAACGCTCCAAAAGATGATGGCTCTTTGCGTCCCAGGAATATTACTCGCTCGCCAGCAATATAACCAGCAGAGGCAAGTTCCTTATTGAGATAAAGTAGTAATTTTTCCGGGTCTCTTCTCAATGCTTTAGGAAATTCCATGAAATTCCTAAAAAATGTACGTTGACCAACCCAGATAATTTGTGGAGTAGGAACTTCGAGTCTTGATGCTTCTTTTCTATAAGTATTGCCTATTTTATCTTCTAAACGCTTTAGTAAACCTTCGTAATCTGATTTTGTTTGAAATCCCACATTCTTTGTATTGACATTCGGTTTAATGTGCGTTATGTATGGGGGAGTAGGAGCAGGAAAAGTAGGTGAGCAACTTTAAGTAATTAAGTTTATTGAATTAATACCAATTCTCCTATATCATAGACGAGTACAAGTAGGTATATTGATTAGACTAAACTCAGAACCTCCAAGCCTTCTTTTCGTGACCTCCATTGCCAAGGAGGACGAATCACATCCTATCCATTTTCTTGCCAATTTTTGTGCTACTAATAAGGTGGTACCCGAGCCACAGAAGAAATCTGCAACCAGATCTCCGACTTTAGAAAATTGTCCAATTATTCTTTCTAATAATTCTGTGTGTTTTTCCGTACTATAGCCTGTTGAATAATTATATGTCTCTATGTCCATCCAAACATTATCAAGAATTCTGTGAGTTTTTGGTGGGATCCAGTATTCTGCATATTTTATACCTTCACGCTTACGAATAAATTCTAGTTTCTTGTTAGTCTGTAGCCAGTATTTTTCCAAAGGAATAGAAGAAAATCTCTCTTTATAATGTTTGTAGTTTTCTATTGCTTTTAGAGCTCTGACTTTACACCACTTCCACTGTCCTCTTTCTGGAACAATGCCGAATATTTCATAGCGCATAGTAGGTCTGTCTATATTGCTCCAGAACCCCATCCATTTTGAATTTGAAGTATGCTTAGCTAGTGGATGCGGAAATTTTGTATTGGCAGATTTTGAATACCACAGTATAGTATCATTTGCACTATGCATTCTATCAATAGACTGGAATTGATAAAGCAGGTTTTTTCGTCTACCTCTTTTAACCAAGATCTCATTACGAAAATTTTCGTGTCCAAAGATTTCATCCATGATTACTTTTACATAATGAACAATATGCCAGTCAAGATGAACAAATATGGAACCAGATTGTGATATCAGTTTTTGAATTGCATATAGTCGTGGATAAATCATATCTAGATATATGTTTATTTGTCGTTTCCATATGTCTTCAAATGCAATATTCTGAGCATTTTTTATGCGATGAAAATATTTTTCGCCACTCCAGAATGGAGGATCAATGTATACGAGATCAATCTTTTCTGAAAACCCTAGTTTTATTAAATGATTCATGGCATCAATGTTATCTGAATGGAAAAGCAAGTTAGAGAGCCTTTTGTTGTCTCTTCTTACAATTATTTTATTCCATTTTTTATTTTCATTTTTATTCTTTGATATCCAATAAAGTTTTGCGGGCAGATCTTTCATAAGTGAACACATTTGAAATATTACAAAAGGTTGTTAATAATTAAATCGGACTCCAAATAGTTTAACAATATTTTCTTGATTTATGATTTCTTCACTGTGTCAATTCATTCTATTTTCATGCTAATACAAAAATTTTTTAGCATATGAATAGAGTATATTCTTGAAGACCAAACAGTC
>DASQRW010000132.1:0-2229 GCA_035642715.1 Nitrososphaeraceae archaeon
ATCCTAGTCTGTAGACTCTTATCTATGATCCTAATATCAACCTGAGGATATGTCGACTTTGCTTCCTCTGTTGTTGTTGTTGTAATATCCTCATCTGCAGGAATTAGTACTCGTACCTTCGCGTTATGCTCCTCTGATGCTTCTTTTAATAATTGCAGCCCACCCATTTCTATTTGGCGACGGACAGCATTTGCTGACGAAAACATTATCAATGCTTCTTCTTTTGCTGATTTTATAGTATTCCAAGCACGTTTTATTCCTTCTTTTGGATTTGAAATAATCTCTATATTTGCTTGGTCAATTCCTTCTTCAATATCTCTTATTCTATCTGATGCATCAATCCCATTCTTCCACAACTCTTCAAAAATAAAAGCAAAGTGATCAATGTAGGCTGGTTCATTACTAACTAATAGACTCTGAGCCATTTGGCCGCCTTCCATCTTCTCTATTGTAGCCATCATTTCTTTATCTGAAACAGCAAAATCAATTGGTGGCATATTTTTGACATGTCTTATATGCACATCTATATTGAGAAATGTTCTAACTAGGTCTGCACTATCTTTCTCTGTAATAGAAGTAACCCATCTTATGCCCTCGTGTTCTCCTTTTCTATATTTGTTCCTCATAACTTTTTCATATGTGTCAAAGTAGTTGTTATAGACTAATCGCATCCCATCAAATTTTGAACAAGCTAAAAACTTTGTAGAGTTCTCCAAAATGTCTTTTCCTTTCTTTAAGATTTCATCAACGTTTTGTAATACTTTAATTTCTTTTAAAACCGTAGACAGATATTGTTTCATGTCATGCTCTGTAAGGGATAGTTGGACTCCAGTCTGCTCTGTCATACTAGCTGCATTGTCTTTTGCCATCTCTATCACCTTTTTCTCTATTTTCTGCTCTATCTGACCTGATCCGATGCTAACTAGAAATTTTGATTCATCGATGGCAGATTTTCTAATTGACTGACGTAACTTTACGTCTTCAGACATAGAAATTGCTGCTGAATAAATGCCCATTAGCATCGGATAGGATGATAATCCTACAAATAATACGCTGGCAAGTCCAAGGGGTGGATACGAGGCTAGCATTACACTACCGGTAGTTGCAAGTTCAAAAAGAGCAAATCCAGATCCGGCAATAATCATATAATCTTTCAAAGTGCTACTATAGCTTAGACTCCTTGCTATCATCCAAAAGGGGAGACCAAATAAAATGCTGCTGACTAATGCAGGCAGCGTATAGCCTAAAGCATCTACTATTATTATGAAAATCGTGTCCATATCACGACTATCATGTGATATACTCAGCACAAACGGAGTTACAATAACAAAAATACTTAGAAAAGATGCTATAGGAATAGTGATGATAGTCCAGAATTTGACTTTACCTAACTTTTTAGAATAAGTATGTAAAAGCATGGCTGAGCTACCCCACAATAACAAAAAGCTCACAATATGAGATGTAACAAAGACAGTCTGGACTTTACCTAATATTGTAGATAGATCGAATTTTCTAATATCTGGTCCATGGCCAACTTCTTCTTGTTCTGAATGGCTACCAACTTCTTCTTGTTCTGATGTAAGTTCTGACGGCACTGGACTTGTTATCTTAGCTGGCATATCTAGTAATATAACGGAAAAAAAAACAAGCGAGGATACAATACTGATACTAGTAATTATAGATGATACGCCATATAACAAAAGTATAAAATTTTTATTTGACCTGTACCAAGAAAAGAACTCCACTGCAAGTATAACCATTATAATGCTGGCTGTTGCGTAGCTGATTGACGAACCCAAAGTTAACATGGAAGTATAGTAATAGGAGTTGACAAATATTTGTAAAATAATAAATACAATAATTGCTGTCAGAACATACTGTATTATTGTCATTATTGTACCTAGTTTATTAAAATGTGGTGACTTCATTCTTATTCTCTTACTTTTCTGCTTCACGAACTCTAAAATCAGATACTGTCCTACTGCATATACGATTGCTATAGCAATAAAGGCGGCAAAACCCCAACTGTTAGATACGCTTATTATATCAGAAACGTTGCTAAGCGATATATCTATCATTAAGAAAGAAACTACAATCGAAATGACGACTAAAAATTTCCTACTGTTATATTCTGTAATAGATAGATTCAAAAGATTAATCATTTTTTACTTGTATTTGATAAATTTATTATTATCGATTTGCTCTAGCAAATATAATGAAATTTTTTAT
>DASQRW010000133.1:0-2895 GCA_035642715.1 Nitrososphaeraceae archaeon
ATTCTGTTATTTACAGGAATTCTTCTTCTTCTACCTATATTGTCTTACACACAAACAGCAACAACACCATCATTATCTTCTTCTTCTACTGCAGAATCGTTTTGGAACTATGGTGCACCTATGCCTACACCAAGGACTGAAATTGCAGCTGCTCTTCTAGGAGATAACATCTACATTATAGGAGGGTTTGATAAATCTGGTCGCGTAACAGATATTGTCGAAGTTTATAACCTTAAGAATAATTCATGGACTAAGGTAACACCGATGCCACAGCCATTACATCATACCTCCGCTACTTCGCAAAATGGTAAAATATATGTAGTTGGTGGATACACAGATCCTTGGGTTCCAACAAACAAGTTATTCCTCTATGATCCTATTCAAAATAAATGGCAGGAAGGAAAACCAATGCCAACTGCTAGAGGAGCATTAAATGCTGATTTTATTAATGAAACCTTATACGCAGTTGGCGGTTCATCTGATAAACCATTACCTACAAATGAAGCATATGATCCATCAGCAAATGCTTGGAAACATAAAGCGCCGATGCCAACTGCAAGACATCATGCTGCTTCATCAGTAATAGATGGAAAATTATATGTTATAGGCGGTAGAATATCTGGTTCTTTGGATAATATAGATATCAATGAAATGTATGATCCAATACAAGATAGATGGGTAAGTAACCTGGAACCAATGCCCTCTAAGAGAAGCGGAATTGCAGCTGCTTCTATAAACAGCAGTATCTATGTTTTTGGAGGAGAAGAGCCTTCCAAGACATTTAACAATAATGAAAAGTATGATGTTAAGAGTAATAAATGGACAACTGAACTACCTATGCCAACAGCACGTCATGGCTTGGCAGCTGTTGCTATTGGAGATAAAATATATGTAATTGGAGGAGGTCTAGAACCTGGATTGAGTGTGACTAATGTAAATGAAATATTTCATGTTAGATGAGTAGTGTTGTAAGGATTTTAATTATTTTTAGTGTGTCTCTCTGGGGTGCAATTTGTTTACAGCATGTGACCAGTCACATGACGATGGTCACATTAACAGTCACATGTAAAAAGTATTTTTACCCCCAGAGAGAGGCATATACTTTTCTTCTTAAAGTAGATAAAATGCATATGATTCCTAACATTAAGGGTTAATAATTATATGAGTATAATAGCTGAAATAAATCTAAATAACAAAAACAAGATCATCAGACTTGTAAAAGGAGACATAACAGAAAGAGAAGTTGATGCCATAGTAAATGCTGCAAATTCTTATCTAAGACATGGCGGTGGAGTAGCTGCAGCCATTGTAAGAAAGGGTGGGGCAATAATACAGCAAGAAAGCAATAAGATAGGTTTTGTTCCAGTTGGTTTCGCCGCTATTACTACAGCTGGAAAACTTCCATGTAAGGCAATAATACATGCAGTTGGTCCTAGAATGGGTGAAGGAGATGAAGGTAACAAGTTAAGAAAGGCAGTTAGAAGCAGCCTAATACTAGCATCAGAAAAAGGCTATGTAAGTATTTCAATGCCAGCAATAAGCTCAGGGATATTTGGTTTTCCAAAAGATAGATGTGCCAGAATACTAATAAATGAGGTTAAAAGGTTCCTTGAAGATGATGATGATAGCAATACTACTTCTTCTATCGAAACTGTAGAGTTCTGTATAATTGATAATGAGACTGTAGATTACTTTGAAAAAGAATTTGCAAATATGAAGAAATACCTGATAAAATAAAATTGCAGACGATGATGACTGTCAAAGCGATCTTATGTTTAGATACAGATATGTTCATCTCTAGATTTAGCTTACGAGAAAGAGAGAACATTTTCTTGCATATAGTATATTACATTTTTAAAAGAAATTACTTTTCAATATATGCCTCTCTGGGGTGCTATTTATTTACACTGTGTGACTAATGCAGTCACACAGTCACATGTTGAAAGCATTATGACCCCCAGACACAGGCAGCATTTTAGTTATTATCGTAAATCATATATCTATATCAGTCATCTTTGTTTTCAAGAATGATTTATTATTATTAACTGCTGTCAAACCATTTTCTTTATATTATTACCTTTCTCTCTAAAACCTATCCTTCTATGCCTTATACCCTATCAACAAGGCCATCTCAAGCCATTTCCAATAGCAATCTACATCTACAAATCCTATATCTTTAAGCCAACCTAGCTGTGTTTCCATAGGCAGTAGCCTGTTAGCTCTATCCTCTTTCTGCGGAGTATAACCAATAGCATTTAGAAAGCGTACATGAAGTTCTACAGAGGGTGATGCTACATGTTCAAGATTACAGAAGACTCCTGTTGGATTAATTATATCATAAATTTCCTCATAAAGTGCACGCTTACGCTCATGTTTTAAGTGATGAATGGCAAAACTTGATACTATAGCATCAAAATAGTCTAGATCTGGTAATGGCAAGCTAAGATCGTGTTCTATAACCTTTACCTTTGAATCATTAGCAAAGTGGTCACGCGCAGCTTTTAGCATGGTTGGAGATACATCTAAGGCTACTGCTTCTTTTATATCTGGTCTAGCTATCTTTATCAATTTAATTAGTCGTCCATCTCCTGTACCAAGATCTAGTATTCGATTTGCATCTTTAGGAATATGATCAATTAAAACAGCTTCACCTTCAGTACGATGTGGAAGATTATCAGCTACATTCAGATATGCCAAAGCATTTTGGGTATTAGACCATTCCTTTGCAGATCGGCTCATTGTTATTATAGACAAATAACAATAACTTAATTTGTTGTTCAAATACTTTTCTTACTTTAATATGCTTGTTCCTTCTTCTTCTTCTATCCTTTATACTTCCTTATTCGTGTACTTAGTCTGCTATTACTACAATATTAGGTAATGGATATTGCAAAA
>DASQRW010000134.1:0-4002 GCA_035642715.1 Nitrososphaeraceae archaeon
TAGGCAAAAACATATGCATATGCTTAAAGAAGCTTTAGAAAAAGAGATTCATGGGTAAATCTTCCCTTAAATTTCTTCTAAAATCATGTCAAACCTTTTTTTCCTGGTTGGCCGCAAATTTGTGTCGATAACAGTTCATAACGACCTGACCCATTGAATCCTCAGTTAAGTCCCAATTACCTTAAACTATCATATCAAGCCACGTCAAGTACATTACGGTACCAAATGAGAGATCTATATATAATAGATTCAAAAGACCGGCAGATTGGATTAAAAGAGTAAATGATGATGTTGATGAGCCAGATACTTGCTATCATACCCTGGCCGCCTGAGATCAAATTAACCCATATTCTTTGGGCTTGTCGATTATATTACCTTGCTGTATATAAAATAGACTACACTTGATTACTTTTTTAATGGCTTGACCCTAAATAGGCCAGTTATAAACTAGGATAAATTTGTGGATCTGATATGTCTATGTTCATTAAACCATGAGTAGAGGCTGTACACATCTTCCTAATGGCATTATAAAATTAAAATACAATAAGATTGAGTTTGTTGCATATGGAAGAAGTATTGTTATGACTGCACTAGGACCAAGTCAATGGAAAGGCTCACATCCACCACCAAAGAATACCAGTAACTGTCCTTATAATGTGGAATTTACAGCAAAACCAATTCCTTCTGCTAGCCTTCATCCTCACTCTATTGAAGCTGGTAGAGTTGAAATTGATGTATTTCTAATAGGTTCTTCTACTTCTTTAGATAACAAAAAAGTTAAAGACGTTAATGCAACTATGGTAAATCAGATCAAGCAACAAATTCTGACTAATAAATTAGAAGAGGATAATAATGATGCTATACAGGGAAAGCAGAATAATAATAACAGCAATACATCAATCACAATAAAGCTCCAACTTCAAGACAAACCTAGTAATATTAACAATAACAACAATAATAATACCAATCATTGGATAGGAGAATTCAGTATTCCAAGCACTTGGCTAGAAGGAGGTACGGAAACATTTCAAAGAAGTGGCTCATATAGTCCTTCTGGAGACCAAACTGCTTTCTCACTTCAAATATCGTATAAATTAACTGATGGAAAAATTTGCACAGCATTATTCAATTCCGCTGATGCATTCCACTGGTCGGTCACCTAAGCCAAATACATAGATAGAAATACACAATGATTTTTAGACTATATTAATAGATATATATGGTTGCTATGGACTATGGACTACCCATTCCTAGATTGACGTATTATTCTGCTACTCTTTATAGTCAATACAGTCCATTATAATCATTGTTATTACAATCATGGTAAACAAAAAGAGTGCTATCAAAAATACAGGAGATCATAATTGGGACATGGAAAGAATGCAGGTAGAGAAAGACAAAGGAAATATTTTAACAGATAGAGATTATGTCAATAAAGAATCTAAAGATGTTAACGCTGCATTGGGGTTACAGAAAAACAATAACAATAAAAACAACAAAAGAAAAGTAGCTAAAACAGCTAATGGTAAAGATAAATGACAAAAATGTAACACTAAATCAATCTATGTTTAGATTTTGCTCCAAGTTGGAAAACTATTCATTTACAATATACCATTGGTTATTTCGAATTGTGCCTATGATACGTTTGATGCAAATCCTAATGGTCAGGACAGATGCTTGGGATACTATTATACGTAGACTATCATAATACAAGGTCGTAATTTTGATAAATAAAAATGGAATAAAATTTGCATGTTATATTTATCAACAAGGACTGGAGTATAAGGATATCCAACGCATAGTACTACAATGTGAAAGACTAGGATTTGATTCTATATGGCTTAAGGATAATTTTACTTCTTCTTGGCTTAACGCTTATCTTTCCTATAAAGAAGAAGAGTCAAAATCAGGAGACCCTATCCTTGAATGCTGGACTACATTATCTTCACTAGCCACATTAACCAAAAGAATAAGGCTTGGTGCTATTTTGGTAAATATACATAGAACTCCATCTGTTACTGCTAAAATGCTCTCTACTTTAGATGTAATAAGTAATGGAAGAATAGAATTTGGATTAAGTGCAGGTTGGTATGAGAAGGAAATTGAATCATACGGCCTTCCTTTCCCTAATGCATCAGCCAGAGTTGAGATGCTAGAGGAAAGTATTGTCATAATTAAGAAAATGTTAACTGAAAGTCAAGCATCATCATTTGACGGTAAACATTATACGATAAAGGATGCTAAATGCAACCCAAAACCAATTCAGAAACCACACCCGCCTATATGGTTGGGAGGAGGAGGTAAGAAAACTCTGCAACTGGTAGCTAAATATGCAGACGGTTGGAACTATGGACTTTGCACATATGATGAGTACCTAAGTAAAATATCCATTCTCAGGGATTGCTGCAAGGCAGTTGGTAGAAACTTTGAAAAAATAATCAAAGCTTGGCATGCAATAATGCTTCTTGGTCAGGATGATAACGAAATAAAAATGTTAAAAAATACAAAAGGTAGTGATCATACTTCTAGTATCTGGAAAAAGAATTCTAAGGTGGCTGTTGTTGGAACACCTGATGATATCATAAAAGAAATAAAAAAATACATAATTGTTGGCGATGTAAGATACTTTACCATACACTTTCCAGATCTTCCAGATTTGAGATCTTTGAATTTATTTGCTAAATCTGTTATATCAAATTTTAGAGTAGGACAAGTCGATTAAAAAGAAGTCGAAAGAGAACAAAGCTTTATAGAATCAAGGGAAAAAGCATGTAGTTTGCTTGATCGTCATCTTCAGGATGTTTAACAAGAATTTGGAGCATCCTGACAAGGTTAGTTTTGCCGGCAACATTGTGACCAACAAAAACATTGAAGTCTTCAAAATTTGCTTTCGCATAAGAATAAAAGTAGAGATTTGGGATTGTCATAGAAGTAACCTTCATTTTTGTGAATTGTCATATTTTTGTCTAAAGCCTGCAAGCAGTCTTCTTCTCCTTGTTGAAAATCATCTCTTATATGTATCGTATATCTTATGGTTTAGGAAACAAGTTAGAAAGATTGATAGTAACCTGGATTTTGAACTTCCTATACTAAGTCATGATTATGGAAGCAGAGATCTGCATCTGGGCTGGATAAAGCAACCTGATAATAATAGCGGAAGAAGATGGTGTTTTGGCGCATTTATAGAGAATGGTAGAATAATAGATGGAAGTTCCAATGGCAATCTTAAAAGCATGATAAATATCTTATGAATAAATATACAGATGTAAAACTTTTTACTACTCCTAATCAGCATCTGCTCTTTTCTAATATTGCTGATGAACTAAAAAAACAGTTTGAAGAGGATATGAAAACAATCTTTGGATATGGATTATTACGTAAAAGCAACAATAGCAAAATAAGACCACCACCTCACCCATATTCGAAATTAAGAATGCTATCTGGAGCCTGTGTCGGAAGAGATACATGCAGGCTAACATATACTGATTCTGAAAAATTTGAACCATCTCTTATTGACGAATTAGAAAAGAAATGGGGAAGCATCCATGAATCTATAGGTATCACAGGTTGTGAAAAGCAATGTTATCGACCTGCAACAAAGACAATTGGGTGGATTGGTACTGGTTTTAATCTATATCAACTAACACTCATGGGAACAGAGGATGGAAGACATCAGGGTATCCCTTAATCGATCCAGATACCAAAGAAGAATGCCTTCATTTTGTACCCAGAAATTATGGTGGAACAGTTCAGATGCATTATTTGAATATTATATAAAAAATTGTTTCACGATAAATAAAGAATGTGAACCTGGAAAAATGGGATACTTCATAAGAAGAATTGGTCCAAAACAAATTATTTTATATCTAAAGTCAAATCCTAAGACTGCAGAGTTGATGAAAAAAGGTTTCAGAACTTCGTTATAAATTAGAAAACTAATGTACAAAATAATGAAATACCTCAATAAATTTTATTATTGGGATAAGGTTATACTATTGTTAA
>DASQRW010000135.1:0-26927 GCA_035642715.1 Nitrososphaeraceae archaeon
TAGGCAAAAACATATGCATATGCTTAAAGAAGCTTTAGAAAAAGAGATTCATGGGTAAATCTTCCCTTAAATTTCTTCTAAAATCATGTCAAACCTTTTTTTCCTGGTTGGCCGCAAATTTGTGTCGATAACAGTTCATAAATGACTTGGCCCATTGAATTCTCAGTTAAGTCCCAATTAGCTTAATATATCATATCAACCTACGTCAAGTACATTACGGTACCAAATGAGAGATCTATTTAAGAGATGCAAAAGACTGGCAAATTGGATTAAAAGAGTAAAATGAATGAGTAAAAATCAATCGTCTTATTTCTTTCTTTTTTCATATATCTGATGCTATATTTAATCGATAACAATAGATCGAATCATATCGCATAATATCAAAAGAAATCAATATGAAAGAGAATAAAGAAAAGAGAAGATGTGAAAAGTATTGTTCTTTATATTCTGATAAGACATTAGGGTTATCAATTATCTCCTCCATCGCCATCATCTCCTCCATCGCCATCATCTCCTCCATCGCCATCATCTCCTCCATCGCCATCATCTGTAGCATCTACATCTTCACTATCTTCTGCTACTACAGCATCATCAAGATCAATGTCAATGATGTCCTCAGCATCTGCTTCCTCAATTCCATCAGTCTGTTGTATTGGTAAATCTGGTGGTGGTGGTGGTGGTGGTGGTAACAGAGAGGAGTCTTCTGCTCCTGATTTTGTAATCGTAAATTGGTCTGTCATTTCTCCAGCGCCATCATCATTGCTGTAGAACGTTCCAACAAGAGTTGTTCCGCCATCATTTGTTGTAACATCTACATTTAGATACCCATGTTCTTCATCTTGGGCAAATACTGTATAAGGAGCTTGATTTCCATTGAGCTTATGAAGACCTGCTCCTCCAGTACCTACTGTAAGATACATCTGTCCTTCTGGATTAGTATATGTACTTTTGTTTCTGTCTGTTATTATTGGATTAGCCGGTGAGTCATTATTATACTTAATTGGATATGTACGCTGATAGTTGTGCTGATGTCCTTGAAGTACTAGATCAACGTTATATTGTTCAAAAAGAGGATGGTATATAATGTTCCATTCATTTTCATCTGGAATATCATAATTCGTAGTAGCAGCGTATTTTTGTGAATGATGGACTATTACAATCCAGTCTATATTTGGATCTGCTGCCGCTGCTTTTGCTAGATCATTTTGTACAAATCTGTATTGTTCAGAACCTATTTCGTCTGAAACATAATCTGACATTACAGTAAAGTGAACATTCTGATAGTCAAAGGAATAGTATTGGTTTGAAAGACCATAATGTTCCATGAGTTCTGTTAATATTGCTCCTGTCTCATGATTGCCTATTGCAATTTTTATTTTGTCGTCAATAGGTTCTACAATTTCAAGCCAGCAATCTGCTTCGTCATCATTGTAAATGTAGTCACCCAATCCGAGTACTAATTGTGAAGCCTTGGCTTGTATATTCTCTACAACAGTTTCAGTATTAGAATTGCAGTTAGTATCGCCTACTGCTGCAAAGTTGAAGTTAGAGATCGTTGATTGTGTTTCGCCTGTTGTAGTTGTTATTGGTGAATCATTTTCTACTTGTGCCAAGATGACATTTGCTGGTGATAACAATGACAAAGTCACTATAGAACAAGAGGCTGCAAATATGATAATCTGGTATAATAACAGAGTTGGATCTACTAATCTTGGCACACTCTTATTTCTCCCATAACCGAATTCATATCCGATTTAAGAATATAAATATTGTGATTAATTGCTTTAAAAACTATAAAAATTGCATGTAACAAGGTTTTAAAAAATTTGTCCATTTTTGTATGAGGTAGCACGACTAGATATTTTGTTAGAGTTATTTTTTTTACAATTAAAGTATATTGATATGATTCATTTTATTATAATGCAAGTCTCGATATACTCTTTTATATTCGGCTAATCCTAACTCAAATATGTGTGAAGCCTCTTATTCGTCACACGAGGCAGAATTATCACTTAGAGTTATTTTGTTCGTGTTTGGTGAATAAGATATGGAAATGCTGCAGACCATCGTATGATCGGAAAGAAGAATTTAAATTAAATTGAGATACCACATGCGTGTTCTGCTTCTGCACAGAAAAAACAAAGAATAAGAATTTCTTGAAATGTAAACAATCATTTCCTAAGGAACTTTTAAAAGAAATAAAACTTACAACGAATCATGAAAAAGTACAGTATCAAGTTCTCAATTATTCATAAAAGTCTTATCACAGCGCTTATTCTAATAACTAATATAGTAGCAGCTGTTAGTTTTAGTGCTTCACCATCAGCAGCAACACCAGCCCAGAAACAACAAGTTACAATTACAGCAGCTCTTGATTACTTGGGCGATGCAAAAAGATGGGATATTGTATTACAACCCGCGTTGCAGGAGTTAAGATCTAGACATCCGGATATAGATATTCAGTTAGACTATAGAGCCTTTGAATACTCCAACGAACGGACACAGTTTTTAGAGGCAATGGCTAACAAAACCAATATTGATATAATGTCGGTAGATCAGATCTGGCTTGGAGAATTTGCTGAAAAAGGATTTTTAACTGATCTTACAGACCGTATACAAAACTGGGGGAGATCTTCTGACTGGTATGAGGAACTCTGGGATGGTGGAGTGTATAATGGTAAAATATACGGTATTTGGGCAATATCTGACATAAGAGGAATGTGGTATTGGAAGGACTTACTGGCGGAGGCAGGTGTTGATCCTAATTCGTTAAAGACATGGGATGGATATATCGCCTCAGCAAAGAAGCTCAACGATGCACTAAAAGATAAAGGGATACAGGGGATGCATCTTGTTGGTGCAAGTCATTCGCCAGATATGTCATTCTATCCTTATCTGTGGATGCTTGGAGGAGATATAGTTGAGCATCGCGATGGGCACCCATCGAAGGGAATTTACTATTATCCGATATACAATAGCACAGAAGGAGTCAGGGCTCTAGAATTTATAAAAGAGCAGGTTAATGCAGGTATAATACCACAGGTAGAGCATCTCTCTGGTAAGGAGTTTGCGGACAGGAAGTTTGCTGTGATGTTAGAAGGGACGTGGCTGCTCGGTTTCTTCCCACGCGATCAGTGGCCCGATTTAGAACAGAAAATAGGCTTCATACCAATGTTTCCAGTACCATATGAAGGTAATCAAACTGCGAGTCTGATGGGAGGATGGCAAATGAGCATCCCTGCAACATCGAGAAATAAGGACTTGGCATGGGAATTAATCACGATAATGTTAGAACCTAAAATTTTTGCTCCTTTGGATCAAAAATATGGTTACCTTCCCACTCAGATACCTATAGGAGAAGGTGCTTATTCAGAACAATTGCGTAAATCAATCCCATACTATGAGGAATTGATCTCCATGATCCCAATTGGCCGCACGAGGCCTAGCATAACCGAATACTCAGAGATGGCCAATCATATCAAACAGGCAATAGATGAAGTATACCATGGGTTGAAAGAACCTGAACAAGCATTGGATGATGCTGTTCAAAAGTCTGCAAAGGCTTTGGGATGGTAAGTTCTCTGAGTTGATGATGCAAAAAATTGTCAAGGACATCTAGAATTGTATAAACCCGTTTACATTTAAGTCTCTTGCAATACTGCTTGCACTTCTTTACTTTTCATAGATATACACATGATTGTAACATCATTGTAATATCTCCTTTGACATAAACATAAGACGATGCTGTTTCTTATCAAAACATTATCCATGGCAACATAATTATCATATTATATAAAAAATGATTAAAATATTCTTAAAGTAGCCAGGACATATCGGAATGTAAGAATTAAAAAAGAGGCCAATCATAAATACTTAGTTGAAATTAGAGAACCTATTCGTTGGAAGGTACATATAGGTATTGTTTCTCTAATTTTCATCGTTGCCCTTTCTTACGGCTTATTATTTTATCTACATAATATTACTGAACAGGAGGTGAAAAAGAGTCTTTTTGATCAACAAGTTCAGCGCCAGATGGAAGCTACAAAGAGCATTTCCGAGCATATAAGCTCAGATCTCAGTTTAGTTATGAATATCCTTGATGGTTTTCCAAATTCTATATATTTACAGAAAGGCGATCTCTCCGGGGACGGGGCTAAAAAAAATAATGGAAGAAAAATATAACCAATTTAATAATATTGTGAATCGACAGTTTATTCTAGATAAAGATGATGTCGTGACTGTCATTTTAGCTCAAAGCGCTCAGACATTTTTGTAGGTGCTGATTTCTCCTTTAGAGATTAGGTGAAGGAGACAAGGAGTAGTCAAAGGCCAGTGTTCTCTGACGGTTTTCAGAGATTGGGAATCTACAGAATTTTCATAACATATCCTATAATAAATAGAACCAGCGTGAATACATTGGACTGTTAGGCACGTCGAGACCTACTGTAGAGTTTTTTGCTCATTACGAAATGTTGGCAACATCAATTCACAATTCTTGGTAGCATATAACAAAAACGCTAGCTGTCTATCCAGATGCATTATTCTGGAATATTTGATGCATCTAGTTTTTCGTTACTTCAGTTCCATTTTATATAATTTTTCTTAGGACTATGAAATATGATATTAAAAGCCTTATCTTTCCTGCTAATATACAGATGGACTAAATACAAATTAAGGAGATGAGCGTATTCGTTTATTGAGTATTGTCTTGTTTAATATCTTCTTCTTCTTAGCAATCTTAAAGTATCTTTGTTGCACATTCACCTACAGTTGATATGAGCGTAGATCCTGTTCATTATCTATGCCAAACCGATTTTCGATTAGGGGAAGTAATTAGGTCTGTTGGAAAGTATTCGATTAAAGCCACAAATGATCCCTTCCTATCACTAATCAGGTCTATAATCTCCCAACAACTTGCAGAAAGAGTTGCTAATGTTATATATGGTCGATTTCTAGAGTATTACAATAATGTTTCACCTATACCTGAGCAAATCCTATTGACTCCAGATAATATACTGAAAATCAAAGTCGGACTGTCTAGTAAAAAGATAGAATACATAAAAGATCTTTCCACAAGAGTGATGGATAGAAGTTTAAACTTAGCATTGACATCAGAAATGAGTGATGATGAAATTGTTAATCAATTGATACAAGTAAAAGGAATTGGTAAATGGACGGCACAAATGTTTTTGATATTTTGTCTAGGAAGGCCGGATATCTTTCCCGTAGGTGATTTAGGTGTCAGAAAGGCTATCCAGAAACTATATACCTTGCCAGAACTTCCTACACCTTCTACAATGTTGGCCATAGCTCAACCATGGAAGCCTTACAGAAGCGTAGCTACATGGTATCTGTGGAAATCACTCTCTCAATTTAATTCAATTGGATAAATAATGGAAGAATATGTCAATTACAATCGATACATATCTTTTAACCAAGTGCTTCCGCATTCAGTGCAAAGGAGGAACAAATTTTTCGAGGCTACTATTGATGCATTCATATTTGTGTGCCATTGAAAGAATCTTTTCCTCCTTAAAGGGAGAACCTACAATCTGTACTCCTACAGGCATTCCATCTTTAGATAATCCTACAGGAATACTAACTGACGGTAGACCTGTGCTATTAAATATGATAGTGTTTCTCAATAAAGCTTCACGTATTTTTATAACTTTGCCACCAATATTGCTAACTTCTAGATCATCAAATCTAGGAGCCGTGATAATAGTTGTTGGCACAACAAGGACATCAACTTTTTTTAGTAATTTTAGAAGTTCATATCTTAATTCATGTCTTAATTTATGAGCGCGAATATATTCAATAGCGGGTATTTTAGTACCTTCCATTAGCATATTTCTTACGTCTTCAGCGTAATCATTGGCTCTTGTTTTAAGCCATTTTAGGTGTATTTCTGCTGCTTCTGCAAATCGTATGCTTCTCCATGTTTCAGAGATGTTTTCTGTCTTTTCCATGTTTGTCTCAAAAATACAATCAGATAATTCTATATTTTCGATGAAAGTATGAATAATATTCTCTACTTCTACTTCTAGATAATCGAAAAAGTATCTATTTGGTAATCCAATGGAGAGTTTCTTGTCTGTAGTTTCTGAGAGAATTTTTCTATAGTCAGGAACACCTTCATTCTCTGTGAATGGGTCGAATTGATCCTGGCCTGCAATAGTCTGTAATACAACAGCTGCATCCCAAGCACTTCTAGTTATGCATCCTACATGATCTAGAGAAGGTGCTAAATCCATAACTCCGTATCTACTGATCCTTCCATATGTAGGTTTTAAACCTACAACGCCACATAGTGAAGATGGAACTCTAATAGAACCACCTGTATCAGTTCCTAAAGACACAGGTACCATACCCGTGGCAACTGCCACAGCAGATCCGCCGCTAGAGCCGCCGGATATCTTGTCAATATCCCATGGATTTTTGGAAGCACCGTAATGAGGATTCATACCTGTTATGCCAGAAGCAAATTCATTTAAGTTATTTGTACCGATGAGAATGGCTCCTGCTTTCTTCATTCTTGCAACTATAGTTGCATCTATTTTTGAAATATTATTAGACAAAATTTTTGAACCCGCTGTACATCTAACTCCTTCTGCAGAGATAATATCTTTAATTGAAAATGGAATACCTTGTAACGGTCCACGATCTATTCCCTGCGTGATTTCTTTTTCAGATATTTCAGCATCTTTATATGCTCGCTCAGTTATTATACTAAGAAAAGAATTCAAAGTTGGATTAAATTCATGAATTCTTTTTAAGCAAACTTCAACTAAATCAATTGAGGATAAATCTCTATTCTTTATTCTTTCTGATAATTGCTTTATGCTGGATAAAGAAGTGGTCGACTCTTTTACCATTGTTCAATATCATCAGCAGCTTTTTAAAATATATATTTCTAGATTTTTGAAGGCTGACTATGAATTAGCGGCAAATAATAGCAAGAACACCTCCTTGCATAATATCGTATCAGAAGTATGTCAGTATGTCTGCTGATAACTATACACTATAAGTGTCAAATGCGAAGCAAATACTATAGAGATAAATATTAACGCCTTCTTACCAATTACATATACGAAGTTGAACAAAAAAGATGAAGTAAATACACTGTTGAAGCTATACGATATCTATGATCGTCATAGAGAATCAATCCTTTGGTTTCTTCATAAAATTGACGTACAAAGCTACGAAGAATATGGACAAAAGTATCAAGGAACAGCAGAAGGCTTATTTCACTTTACAGCAGTTTGTGGCTTTTTTGAGTTATCTGGTGTACTAGTTAATTCACGATTGATAGATCAAAATATGTATTTTGATGTTTTTAATCCTACTCCTTATTGGCAAAAAGCTAAATTGATTGTAGAAGGAATGCGAAGAGAACGGCCACACATATATGAAAACTTTGAACTGCTAAATAAGAAAAGGTTAATGTGGACAAAAAGAAGGAGAAACAAAATAAAAATTTCATAATAAGATCCTCATAGTAAAGTCATCTCTCATTCTTTGGAAAAGTTCATAAATGTACAACCAAGTTTTTTTAATAAAGATGGATTATGTATATATATATACCTATATATATAAGTCTTGATATATGTCTTGGATCTAATTCAAATAATGGCTATAGGTATATGCTCTTTTTATGATCAGCAGAATCTAAAGTAATAATAAGACTGTATAACTTTTAATACATCAATAGAAAAATTTCTTCAATTAAATATTATCAAATCAGTACAGTACCAAATAAATAGATTGATGTAGGATTGACACATTTTATTTTTTGGAAATTATAGAATTAGATGAGAGAGGACTATAGGACTAGCTGATTCATATACATATATAATTCAAAAGCTTGGAAGATGAGCTGGGATATGACAGTTATAACTAAAACAATTCAGATTAAAACAAGAGGTGAAAATGACATGATAGACATTACCAGACAAACATCTAAAGCAGTTGAAGAAAGCAAACTGGAAGATGGAACTATTACAGTGTTTGTTTCAGGTTCAACTGCAGCAGTAACTACTATAGAATATGAGCCTGGACTCAAACAAGATTTTCCAAGAATGCTGTCTAGAATTATACCAAAAGATATTGAATATGAACATGATAATACTTGGCACGATGGAAATGGACATTCTCATGTTCGAGCATCCTTGATAGGACCCTGCTTAACTGTTCCATTCAAGGAAGGTAATTTAATGCTAGGCACTTGGCAACAAATAGTCTTGTTAGAAACAGACACAAGGCCTAGAGAACGCAAGATTATATTGCAGATAATAGGTGAATAAATTTGGAAAATAATATATGTATACTGTTTGAGCCTAAATCATTCTTTAAATAAAAGCAACCAAATATAGTAATGCTTTTTTCCTATCTGATGTTCTCTATATCCAGAAGCCTCTGCACATATTACTTTTCATTTCTTTTTACTGGCTGGCAACTTTCGGAAAGAGTAAAAGATTCATCAGGATCGCGACAGTGTTGTCTTCCTTTATCAGTAATACTAATTCTCTTGTCAGGATATTGTATTATATATCCTAGCTCATCTCGAAAAAACCTTATGGCCAAAGGTGCGATTTGGTCTTGATCAAATGCTGATAGATCATCATTATCTTTCCAAAGTTCATCTACAGTGAACATAGTAGATTGACCTTTTCGTTTAGCATCATCATGTTTTTCGCAAAGTATTTTCATAAAATTTGCTCCTATAGTGCGTCTGTGAATTTTGTATAGTTGTGAAGTAGTATTATCATCATCATTTGACATTATTCCATCGCATGTAAATATACTCTCTTTTATGATATAAGGTTTGATAATTCGATAATAAAAGATTTACAAGAATTGACAATATGAGTTGCTTGCAAATGAATAAATTTTTCTTAAATATGCGGCAAATAAATAATATCAGCATGCAAAACAATAAAAAATAGTAATAATACTATGATAACAATATTGTTGTAATCTCCTTTCAATAGGTACTTTCTTTAATGTGCTGCATAAATCTTCAGTACAATACAAGGAAAGTATGTCAACTAGATTCGTAAAAATACCCCATTAATCTTCAATCTTTGCTTTCATCAAGTTATTTGAATTTTTGAATAAGAAGAATTACCACCAAGCCATGCTATATATAATAGTCGGTATTTGTCAACGATACACCTATATTCTCTAACTCTCATAATCCTATATCGTAGAAAAGTGATGTAGAATCTTTGACCAGAATAATTCTAAAATCCCATATCTTTTTTTATCAAGATGGGTTATTGTATTCTGCATATTTCTTATAAATATTCATTAGGAGATTTAAATTGGTGCTGATGCAATACGTACAATAGAGAAGATATACATTATATTTAGAAAACTATATGCTACATCTTTATATATATACTGTTAATATCTTTGTATCTTTTAGATGAATAACAAAAAACATTTTATTGCGATCGCGATAGCGCTAATAACTGTAGCTACCAGCCTTATTATTATCGCTATAGATGATGGAGTCCAAACATTGCAAAATAAGCTTGTATTCGCTCAGATGATATCATCGTCTGCCTCTTCTTTCTCAGCTGTACATATAATAAAAGATACAACTAACTCTTATACTATATCTTCAGGATTTACTAGTATAGGAACATTTGACACTACATATACAATATTAGGTAATATTACTTCAATAAAAAATGCAACAGATCTAATAATAACTACAATTACAAAAGATTATGATAGCACACCAACTATAGGCTATGTGAAAGTCGCACCACAAAAAACTTCTCAAGGAGAAGCAAGTTCTTCTCCTCCTCCTCCTCCTTCTCCTCAGCCATCAACCATAGCAAATCCATTTGCAGATAAAGCAACCATAAATCAAAGGATTATAACTGAAATTCAAAAAGCTATCGAGTCAGCTGCGAAATCTAATTTTGTTAATCTGGAAATCAAGTGTGATTTTGGTATGGATCTTTCTGATTGGAAATGTAGTAGTCATGACTTGCTGGGATGATGTTTATGGATTAGATTAAACGTCCGTAATTTCTTTTTTATTGATATATCTTGTATACAGATACTATGCAAAGGAAGTCCATATCGACGGTTTACTTGCGTAATTTATTATGGATATATATATAATCGTATCAATATATTCTTAAAGTTTATTTATAAGATAATCTGCAATTTACTTTTTTTAGTACTATATACCTTTATTGTCAGAATCGTTTCTTGACATCAGATCAACAAAAGAAAACAGGAGAATTAAACACGAATCGACAATTGGAGATCGCACGAGAAATAACTACAGCCATAAGACTTTTTGAAATGATCCAAAAGCATTATGTTATTTTCGTACAATTATGTGTCCTTCTCTGCTCTATCATGTAGCTTTTTTCAAATTCTATTTTGAAATTGTACAAGTTAAGAAATTCAATTATAGTCTTATGGGTGGTGCTAACACAAGGTTATGAACTTCGATAAGAAGTGCCATATCTTTGCCGCTTTATTTATTATTGAGGCCCGGTGGGATTTGAGTTTTGCTGAAAGGTTTATCAGATGTCTAATACTAAATTACCTTTGATATAGTTTAAGAATAGGAAGATTCTGAGTTTAACTGAAAACTATGAAAGTAATTAAATCTAGGTTATTGTTTGATGGTATTGATGAGAAAAGAGATTGTTTCATAGGATTTGAGAATGATGAAATAAAATATGTTGGAAATAGCCAACCAAAAGAAAGTAGCGAGATAATAGCAGAAGGAGTTGTCGTTACACCAGCATTTATAGATTCACATAGTCATATTGGAATGGTGAGATCGGGTGAGCCAGATAAGGAAGAAGAAGCAAATGAACATATGAACTCAGTCTACCCGTTGGTAAATGCATTACATAGTATATACATGGATGATCCATCTTTCAAAGAATCAGTCGAAAGCGGCGTTCTTTATTCAACGGTTTTACCAGGTAGCGGAAATATCATAGCAGGGAATGCAGTCCTTATACGTAATTTTGTTCAAGATATTGGTCAAGCTCATATCATGGATGTTGGAATTAAAGCTGCTTTAGGATATAATCCTCGAAGTACGGTTGATTGGAAAGGGAACAGACCATCAACACGGATGGGGGCTGTAGCAATGTTACGAGAAAATTTTATTAAAGCAAAAAAATTACAAAAGCTCCTAGAAACAGAAAAGAAAGTCATAGATGAAGTAGAACCGCTTACTGAACTGTTCATGGATATACTTTCAAAAAGACTCAAGATGATGGTTCATGTTCATAAAGAAGATGATATCATGGTCTTGCTTCAGCTAATAAAAGAGTTCGGAATAAAAGTTATTGCAAACCATTGTGTTGATGTACATAGAGAAGAAGTTTTTACAGCATTAAAAGCATCTTCTGTACCAGTAATCTATGGACCCATGGATTCATTTCCTTACAAGGTAGAATTGAAACACGAAAGTTGGAGAAATGCAGAGAAATTATTAAATTCTGGTGCAAAATTCTCTATTATGAGCGACCATCCTGTTATTCTTCAAAGAAATATCCTTTATAGCTTAAGGCATCTGTTACGGTTTGGCCTATCCAAAGCTGATGCAATATCTAAAATTAGTAAGGAGGCTGCGGAAATTATTGGTGCACAAAATATAGGACAAGTCAGAGCCGGCTTTAAAGCATCGATAGTTGTTTGGAATGGAGATCCGTTCTCGTTATCTAGTTATCCTATATTAGTGATTGGGGAAGGAAGAACGGTTTATGAAGAAGAGTAGTCAATGCACTTTTATACTTTGTAATAGTATGAATGCA
The DNA here is from genome assembly GCA_035642715.1 of Nitrososphaeraceae archaeon. Lineage (GTDB taxonomy): Archaea > Thermoproteota > Nitrososphaeria > Nitrososphaerales > Nitrososphaeraceae > JAJNBK01. The sequence continues at coordinate 11,802 of DASQRW010000135.1, forward strand.
TATTTCAATCGATATAGTTTTTTACTATTTCTTCATATTTTGTTTTAAGGGTCTTTTTGTGATATATTTAGATAAAGAAGAGTCTGATTTTATTGAAGCAAGAGAACATAATGAACAATACAAGTTAATCACTTCCTGTTTTTATATCACATGTTTATGATCTATATTGGTTATCATTTCCGATTAAAAAATCGATAGTGAATTCATAAATTCTATGAAATCCGCAGCATGCACTTGCTTTGTTTTGTTCCATATAGCTTCAAACTTTGGCATGTATTCATTGCCGTTGCAAGAGCTTTCCATCTAAACCATAATTTTTCATTTATCATTTTTGTTTTATAAAGATGAAATACATAAATTCAAATAAATCTATGAATGCTGCTATAATATAGTATTCATCTGGAGTATCGACTAGTGCAAAACGTTCTGCATAAAGAAGAGGACTTTCTTTAGCCATTTTTGTAAAAACTTTATTTCCTTCAAGTTTAATCCTTTCTTCCATTATTCTAGCATATATTTGGTATTTCCTCTGCATTCTATTATTTTTTTCTGACTGTAGACAATTGCAGTAGCGAGATGCCGAAAAGACCTGCAAATGTTACAGCGGGGATAATTATGGGTACATATTCTGAAAAGGTAACCGTGATTTTAACAACTATTTGTTATATTCTTATGTATCTCAAGGATGACTTGACTTGGCTATCCTAAAAACTAAAAATTGCATTCTAGCTCCAAAGCTCTGATATCTTAATTGTAGAGGAATACAAAAGTCATCAATTAGATTAAATGAAAAGTCAGATTAAAAAGTAATTGAGGCTAATATAATGTTCAAAGTAATACACTGTGTTGTTGTTGTCAAGTGAAATATTTGAGGAACAAGAGGCGCTTAGAGATGGGAACCGCTTGCCAATGACTAGTTTGAATGTTATATTCTAATCAAGAAACATATCTATGGAAATAGACTACATTATCAAGACTAGAAATTCCAATTATTATAAATAAGTAGCAGCAGCAGCTTTAATAGGAAAATAACACAATATTGTTAATGGTTGTACAGCCTTTCTTTTATTCGAAGAATATACTTATATGGCTTTTCTGCATAGAAATTTCTATTAGCTAACAAAGATGCGATATTACATTAAATGCAAGCTAAATCCTAAAGAAAGACAAAGATTATCTGACTCTATTAAGACAGGTTCACTTGCACAAGGTAAAATATTCCAAGAGGGCATGCAGACTGCATTGAGAGAGGCGACGATAGATGAAAATGATGTAGTACACTTTGTTGAAATCTGTTATTGCTTGGAAAGTGGCCTGTATCCTATGGCAATGGAGATTCCCGTTTTGAACAAGTATTTTGATAATATAGTAGAAGTAAAAGATGCCCGCCTAAGGTACCAATGCACAATGGAATGTGAGTTTTGTGATTGTACTCGCAGTATAAAGCTTCCAGGAGAATTATTGGCCAATGAACTAGGTCTGAAAATAGATGAATCAAATAAAAAGAAATTGGTAGATATAGGTAGAATAAGACTGAACAGGAAAAAGCAGAAAGAAAGTATTGAAGGGTGGAGGGATTTATTATCAAACATTAATAATGACAATAATGATGATAATAACAACATTAACATTAAACCGATATTCTCAGGAGCTGCACTTTCTGGTATTTTTGCAATATTTTATGACGGTATTGACTACTTTAGAATAAAAAATATTCCAGACACTCAAGAATCTCGCCAAATGCTGCATACTTTAGGCTTAGAATTATATGATAATGTGGATTCTATGAAGTCAGCGGCGAGAAGATCTCTTGCGAAAAGTGACAAACGTTCAAATGTTGTCTGATGACTTCAAACTGTACAGCATTCTCTTAATGTGTACTATGTGATGAATTAAAAACATTTTATGTAACATCTGCCTATAATTATTCACCTTATTGTCGATGATGCAACGATAAGATACCTAAGCCTAATACTGAGTTATAGATCTTTTCTGCAATTTCCATTTGCATCACTTATATACATACTAGTCCTATCATATTTACAGAGATTATTTATCCGCTCCAGTATTAGAAACTAACTAAGTTACATATTGCTATCTAACCAATTAATTTCTTATATATCACATATGAATATGACAAGAAATGTATTAGAAACTAAACTTTTGTGGTCACAAAAGCAGAATTTTACTTTATATAATTAAACTTAGGAATTAATAAGATTTTTTTATTCATCTAATGCGATGAGTTTGCTAATGTATACAGTTTATGTAATTAGTGTCTCAGTTTTTTAGCTAACGAATAATCACAATGAATATCACAATCATAGCAGTAAGATCTGAATCTTTCTCATTAAGCCTTTTTTAGTTTCTCTGACAAGAGCAGTTAACACCTAATCATGCTAGAACACTTGACTATAAGCATTAACATATCAACTGCCCTGAATATTCTCTGCCCTAATTAAGTATTTTATCAAAATGGGCCGCGGAGTTTGTGAACCGTTATCAATACGAGTTTTGGGTCCAATTCTGTGAAGCTTATTTATTATATATGACTCATCACATATTATCAAATGTTCAGTTAGGATTGCCTCTTGATGAAAAGGGCCACATCTTTTTGACCTTTAGAAACCTGACCACATCCTTATCCAAGTATCTTTTTTTATTTCATCGCTAGTGTCTGGGTCACCAAGTTTTTCTTTTTCTTTTTCTTTTTATTCAATAATATGCTAAACCTTAACATAGTGCCCTCCTCTAGATAGTGTGCCAGAAGATGTCTATTGCAAGTAAATATGCCTTTATATTTCTCTTTATAACACGGCGGTTGGGTTCCAATAAACTAAGATAACTTGAAATCTGCCTATACTCTTTTGTTAGCGTAAGAATAACTAGTCTTTTCTCTATTTTCTCTGCTCTTCTTTCTCTTCTACAAAACTCTTCAACATAGTTACATCACGTTTGAAGAAGATATCTAACGTCCAATCAGCCATTACTCTTATCTTCTTTTGGAACGTAGGAAGATTAGCTAAATAATAAGTACGCCATATCCACCATGCTGTAAACCCTTGTACTTCTATTCCTACTAACGTACCAACTCCATTTCTTTTTCCAATAGTTGCCATCATTCCTTTTGTTTTATAATCAAATATTTTTTTATTTTTTATTTTTCCTTCTATCATAGAAATTATATTGTTTGCTACAGCCGTTCCTTCCCTGATTGCATGCTGCGCTGTAGGCGGATAAGGATATCCTGTATTTGGATCTATTATGAAGGCGCAGTCTCCAACAGCAAAAACACCTGGATATCCTTGAACTTCTAAGAATTTATCGACTACTATACGGCCGCTCTTTTTGTCGTGTTCACAAGGTAGTTCTTCTGTTATCGGATTAGATGCTACTCCACCAGACCATATTAAAGTACTTGTAGATATGGTTCTACCATCTTTTAGTTTCACACTATTGGCAGTAGCTCCTATAACACGTGTATTCAAAATAACTTTAACTCCACTTTTAATCAGTTTTTGCATAGCAAATTCTGCTAATTCTTCACTCATCTCGGGAAGAAGTCTATTTCCAGATTGTATTATTATTATTCGTATATCTTTAGGTTCTATGTTATGATAGTAGTCCTTTACTGCATCGCGTAAAAAATCATTTAATTCTCCAGCTGTTTCTACACCAGCAAATCCTCCTCCTACAATTACAAAAGTTAAGAGACTTTCTCTTTTATTTTCTTCATGTGAGTTTAAATTATTATTATCATAAGGCTGTTGTCGTAACAGCAGTTCTGCCTGTTCTAACTTATGTATGACATGATTTCTTATGATTATTGCATCATTCCAACTCTTTATAGTAAATGCGTGTTCCTCGATATCGGTCATACCAAAAAATTTAGTTTCACTTCCTAAGGCTATGACAAGATAATCATAGGATAGTTTGTCTTTCTGCTCTTCTTCTTCATCTCTTTTTTTTACTTCAGACAAAACCGACGGATCAGTGTAAGCAAGTTCTTCTCTGTCAATTATAGTAGCTCTACTCGTAGCAGCAATAGGCGTAAAAGAAGTAAAAGTAGGAGATTCAATAGTAATTTGTTTGTTCTTCAAATCGATTAAATTTACTCTAGCAGCATAGAATCTAGCTCTGTTGCAAAAAGCTCTGATAGGTGTTACAATATGCCTTGTTTCTATCATTCCCGATGCTACTTCATGTAGCATAGGGGTAAAAAGAAAGAAGTTATCCTTGCTTACAATGGTAATGTCAATACTGACATCATTTTGAAATCTATCTTGAAGTCTTCTTAATACCTCAACACCAGCAAATCCTCCTCCTAGAATAAGGATCCTCTTTGGATGTATTGGTTTACTACCATGAACAAGCTCTAGATGGTGTTGCAGAGAATCAACCCTTGAGAAGGAAATATCACATTTAGGGCACCTGTATCTAGCACCAAATGTTCTTGAGAGAAATGATGAAAAGAGTCCAAGTGTAATTCCGAAAACTAGATTGATTATAAGAGAGTTCGAGATGGCTCTTAACTGATTGATGATAATTTGATTTGAAGATATTGAAGGCTTACTAACCATAGGTTGAGAACTTTCCGTTGGAGCAGGTGATGTACTAGTTGTTGTTGTCGTTGTTGTTGTTGTAAGATTACTACCAATTGTGCGTGCAAATTCAGGCCCTAATACAAATTCCTGAACTGGTATAGCAAAGATGAGAAATACTAAAGACCCTACAAAGAGCCCATATTTCAACCCATTTGATGGTTTGCTTATGTTTAGGATATTTGTCTTGTATAGAAATAGCCCTGCTATTATACCAATACATGTTGCAGTCAGAACATGGAGCATAAATCCTGCAATGATGACTGATGTAACATGAGAATAAACACCAGCAATATGACCGAAGACTAACCATGTAAGATAATACGAAGATCCTTCCTCAATTGCAAAGACTGTTATAGGAATAACATAAACTATGGCTCCCATAAGGGCTCCTGCAATAATGAACAATACTTCCCTTCTGAATGAAAAGTCTATTTTAAATTCTGAAATTGGAGTAGATTCTTTTTCCTCCTCCTTTTTTCTCCTGATCTTCATCTTTTTCTATATACTGCATACAATTTATAATAAAAGGATCCTTTAACCATCTTCTCCAGTTGTGCATAATTATACACAATTATAATGAATTTTACTCAACTTCTGAAGCTAAAGTCTCAATTAACTGCTATTAGATCTTTCTCATGGTGTTCGAGTAACCTTTGCTTCTTTACTTCTGTAAGTCTATCAAAATCTTTATTATGAAAGACACAAAATCTTTTCAAGTTTATATCAAATCTTGAGGGCATCGACAATTCATGCTTGACAAGTTCTTCTACTTTGTTATAATGATAAAACGCCCCGGCATCAGCAATTACAGAAATTCCGCTCTTGCCTAAACTTTCAGCTTGCTTTAGTAAATTTTTAACATATGAAGGATGATCCAAATCAAAAAAACCTTCCACAGAATCAATAATTACGAGAGAACCATCGCTTTCATATTTTTCTAAATCCCTAGAGATCTCATGAATCGGTAATAAAAAATTTCTAACATTGGCAACAGTTTCATAATATGAAAGGATTAAAACAATCTCCTTATTATCTTCAATTTGAGATTTGATGTAGCCTGAATAAATCTCTCTTAGCGTCATTATATCGGGATAGACAATGATATAGTGAGCACCGTATTCTGCTTGTCTTAATTGTTCTAGAATATTTCCAGTATTAGCGTATATGACATTTTTGAGCATGCAGAGACAACCAAATGGTGTATCAACTGACATTTTAATCTATACAAACTTTATTTTAGAAAATAGATTCGAAGCAGTTGTCAGAGTACAAAGAGTATTATAATAATAATATTTGTATTATAGTTGGGACAGTCATCAATCGACAGGAGGATAAGAAGTTTTAATTAAAAAAGGATTAAGAAGAAATTTTGACTATAATATTATATAAATATGTATAGTCCACACTAAATCAAAACAATTACTACTTTTGGCTATCAACATCTCACTACTTCATTATCTTTCAATGACAAAGACTGCCTGATTTTTTTATTGTAGAGATTTTTAACATTAAACAAGCTGCCGGAATGGTATAAATTCAGTTAGAATCACTTTATAATCTCCTCTATAAGTCATTATATTTTCAAAAGGATTGTCATGATATGGAGTGAACTATTGATTATCTTCTTCTCTCTTTTGTTAGAATTACCAAGCCATCGACCTCATTAGGATTTAGATATACTTCTCCTTTTAAGGATTCTTTGATACCTACAACAGGTTCTTTACATTCAGGACAAATTTGATAATAAACAAATACGCCGTTGTTCCTTCCGTTCTTGCCAATAAAGACATTACTCATCTGAGGATGAATATTCATTTGGCAAGTAGGACATAACATATTCTTTATTCATGTTATTATAATTTCATGCTTTTAATATCTTTTTCTTTCCTACAGAAGTCATAAATAAATATACATCTGAGGTTATATCATGATAGCTTTAAAGAATATATTTTTGTTTGAAATACTAAATATAGCAAAGCATTGATAAATGCCTATGGAAGATGTCTAATTGATAATATATCCTCATACGATTAGAATATAACAGAGCAATCTTATTTTCGAAAATCCTTGGATTGGATCGTATCAGGACAAGGTCAAAAGAAGAAATGGAAACACAATGCATATACACGGTATATGTCTTCAGATGTTGTAATTATCTATATACATCTTCTCATATATATGTTGAAGTCATTGTCAAACTTCTATTGTATTGGTATATGAAAAAATGTTATGTCTTGTTCATAATTAGGACTTAGCTTATAATTTGGCTATTGATATAGAATAGATGTACTGAAGAGCGAACAAAAAAACAATAAAATTATAATAATTAGGAATATCACGTTTAGTGATATTCCTAAAATTATAAACCTGCAAAAGCAATCGTTTGCAGATATGGCTGAATATGGTATGATATGGCCATCATCTTATCTTGAAAACCATATCAGCATATTCCCAGAAGGGCAATTTTGTGCTGAGGCAATAGATAAGGATCATGGCGATATTCCGAAGAAGAAGATTATTGTTGGCTCTGCTAGCAGTCTAATAGTTACACTAGAACCGCCGCATGCTGAGCATACATGGTATGAGATTACAGGACAAGGGCTGTTTATGAACCATAATATTACTGGGGATAGCTTATATGGAGCAGATATTTCTACTCATCCACAATTTCAACGCCAAGGGATTGCTTCAATGCTTTACAATGCAAGAAAAGATTTGGCTATAAAATTGAATCTGCGTAGAATAATAGCGGGAGGTAGATTATACTACTACTACAAATATGCTAATAAGATATCGCCTATAGAATATGTTAACAGAGCAATTCTAGGAGAAATAAAGGATCCTGTTATATCGTTTCAGTTAAAAAATGGATTTAGATTTATCAAAATTTTACCTAATTATCTTTATGATAAGAAGTCATTAAATTATGCGGCCTTTATCGAATTATTAAATCCTTATTATAAATGAAAAACTAATGAAAACAGCTAAAGAATGAAATTTATTAGAAAATTCTTCTACTCCAATATTGAATTGCTACTATATTAACACCTAGAATAGCGATCCATTACTATAACGGCAGATAATTTATATTTTTCTTTTTTCTGGTCCAAGATCTATTTTATCGTTTGCTCAGACATTATAACATCATAATACGAATATTTCAGATATTAAAACTATAAAGTAATAAATACAAGTCATAAAAAAAGTGCAGCGGATTTATTTAGTTTACTCTTTTTCCTGCTCTTTTATTCCTTCTTCTATAGTTTTTTCTTCAGGAGTACCTACCGTTTCACTTCTTACCTCTTCATTTACTTGGCGTGTTTCAGTAACAGGTTTTTTCTTTACAACTACTTCTTCTTTAACATAGGGCTGCTTTGTAACTTCTACCTCTTCTCTCTTTAATGGAATCTTTATTTCTGTTTTAGATTCTACTGGACTTTCAGATGTTATACTAGTATATTTTCTATCCTTAGGGGGTCTTTTCTCTATCGTGACTTCTTCATGTGTTACAGGTACTTCAACTGTTTTTGTTTGAGTTACTGGTTCTTTTGTTACAGTTGCTTCTTCTGTGGATTCTCGTTTGGATACATTGACTCTCTCTTCAATCAGAGGAACACGACTATCAGTTTCTTTTGAAACATTTGCCGTATATTTCTCTGTAACATCTGCATTTTCGTATGATGAAGAATATTGATCAGCAACAGGAGGTGAGTCTCCCATAAACCTGTTTCTTATTTCTTCTTTTGATATGTTAAATCGCAATACGCTTCCATCATATGACTCTGCCATATTCTTTGGAATATAGAATTTCTCTTTGTTTATCAATCCTTTCTGTACTAAAACATACTCTTCATCTATCTCTTTTACTTCTCCAAGGTCTTCGTCATCAGATCCTCTTGCTTCTTTCTTTATTACATCGTCCCAATCTATATTATTTGAATTACTCATAAATGATCATAATAAATATATAATTTAACAGTTGTTAGAACTGCAGAATGTGTCATTTTAATACACTTCTATAATGGTAGGCTCTGTTAATAACTCCATTTTATTAAGATTTTTGATCTTGATTCTGTTATTACAATGTACAGATAAAAAGGATAGAAGCATTACTTAATTCTCTAATATTATTTTTATAGAATTAAATTATGGAGGTTATGGCAATATCAATATTAGCACCAATGACAATGCATAACAACCTTGACCATCTCAATAACTGTTGTCAATCCACTATAAGATAAGCTTTTGTTTTTACTAACTATTTTATATAATTATTGATTCATGTGTTTAGCGGTCTTGAGTTGCTGTTGTTCTTATTTAGTTAGTTAATGGTAGAGAAAAACTAAATGTGGCTCCCTTTCCATCAGCATTATTTTGAGCCCACATCTTCCCATGATGGGCTTCAATAATACTCTTTGAGACAAACAATCCAAGCCCTGTACCTTCAAATGATTTTGTAGCAAATTTTGAGAATAATCTTGGCAATATTTCTGGGTCTATTCCAGTACCAGTATCTTTTATATTAAAAGTTACCTTGCTGTCTTTTTTTTCTACTACAAGGGATATAGTTCCTTCCTTTGTGAATTTCACAGCATTGCTTAATAAATTGGAAATAACCTGAGTTATCCTCTCTTTATCTGCTTCTATAAAAAGTAAGTCCTTGTCAAATTCATATCGCAATTTTACTTTTCCATTACTAATTTGATTTCTGATATCTTGTATAGTATTTGATATCACTTCATTTAGATTGAATCGCTCCTTATGTAGTATTAGAGAATGGCTTTCTATTTTTGTTACATCTAATATGTCCTCTGCAAGTCGCTGCAATCTTTTCGCATTCCTTATGACCGCATCTAGTAAAGATATTTCTTCTTCTATTTCTTTACCATTGTTATTCTTTTCTTTCCTTGATCGGAGAACTTGGGCCAAAGCAAGTATAGGTTGTATAGGGGTTCGTAATTCATGAGCTGCTATATTGATAAAATCTTTTTGCATTTTATCATGTACCTCTAGCCGTTTGTTAGCTGATTCAAGTTTCTTGTTTGATTCTATTAGAGACTCATTTGTTATCTTCAATTCTGAAGTCTTTGAATATAATTGTTGATTTGATACACTTAGTTCCTTTGTCCTTTTTTTTACCTCATTTCCTAAAGTACTGCTCCATTTGATAAGAAATATTATTAGAACTGCTATTGCAGCAGTAGTGCCTGCAAGAAGTGAAAACATCTTTACCCTTTCTGTAACAAGAACATCATTTATCTGTGAATAGATTTGTGAAGTGGGTGTCACTAGCTGAATAAAATATATAGGCTTATCATTTACAAAAATTGGATATACTGTGGTCAATCTTTCACCTTCTCCATAGTCGTAGACCGTATAACCGAAGTTACCTGCTAATAGGTTCTGTGTAAGGTTATTCAGTAATCTATTGTGATTGATGAATTGTTGTACCTCATAACCAAAAAAGTTTTTTCCTATCAAGTCTTGGTTCGCACCAACGGCCAAGAGAGTTGCATTTCTGTCCAATACTACTAAAAACTGCGAATTGATATCTCGAACATTTCCATAATGTGCAAAAAAGTTTACAGTGGGAATTGATGCTCCTACTAATCCAATATATTGGCTGGTTTCTCTATTTATTACAGGATAGGTTATAAAAATTCTATATACATCCTGTCTTTCAAAACCAGCAGAAAAGACTGCTGTTAGACCTTTTCTTGTCTCTTTTACCCAATTTCTGAATGTAAAATCAATACCAAGGAAAGTTTCTGAGCCTCGTGGGGCAAAACTATTAACCATAATATCATCTTTATCTAAAATAAATAGTCTGTCGATGACAGTATTAAATTGAATATATTTGTCCTTCATTAGCTTTTTGATTCCGTCTCCTACAACATCTCCTTGTTGTAAATAAAACGAATTTGCCAACGTCTCGAGCATGGCTGTGGCTAAACTAATATCTGAGCCTATATGTTCAGAAATTTGCTGTGTAGATTCCATCTGCCGCATTTTTTGCTGTTCAAATAGACTATCTCTAATATTACTCTCAGTAATACTTTGAAGGTAAAAGAATAAACCATACGAAAGTATAACGATGACGATTATAGAAATAATAACTGTTTCCTTTATTCTTCCAGAGAGTAACTGCATATTTTTGTTCTTCACAAAAATAATGATATGCTATCTAATCTATTTTTCGTCAAAAATGTTATGACACAGTAATAATTAGATATGTTTTTTCCATTTCGACCAATATATAATAGAAATAAGCAGCTTGCATTGATATCATCTCTAATCCACACATACCCCGTTATGTGCATGATAAATATTTAAATATAGAAACTATCTTTTGTATTGAACGGTCATCAAAAAAAGTACCAAATTTTCAATTATTTGTATCAATATCTTAATAATACTTGCACTGGCCATAACAGGAACATCTGCAGCTACTACTAATACAAGTACTACTTTTGATGTCATTGACGTATCATCAAATCAGAAAAAAACAAGTCACGCTTACAGCAATGCTAGATGATCAAGGTGATCCGCCAAGATTATTACGAATGCTATTTCAGCCTGCATTAGAGGAGTTGCGAGCAAGACATCCTGATATAGAGATTCAACTAGATTATAGACCTATTCCATAGCTGAATTTGTACTCACAATTTTTAGCTTCAATGTCTAATCAAACTCCTGTTGATATAATGACTGTAGATCAGATCTGGCTTGGAGAATTTGCTGAAAAAGGATTTTTAACCGACCTTACAGAACGTGCTAATACTTGGGGAAGACAGAAAGACTGGTATCAAGCAAACTGGGACGGCGGAGTTTATAATGACAAATTTTATGGCATATGGACATTTGCTGATGTAAGAGGGATATGGTATTGGAAGGATTTGCTGAACGAAGCACATGTTCATCCCGATTTGCTAAAGACATGGGATGGATATATTTCATCAGCAAAAGAGCTAATAATGTACTGAAGCCGAAGGGAATAGAAGGAATACATCTTATTGCTGCTGGACATTCTCCGGATATGTCTTTTTATCCTTATCTCTGGATGATTGGAGGAGAAATACTTGAGCAGAAAAGTGGACATCTTACAAAAGGTACATACTGGTTTCCAGCATATAATAGTACAGAAGGAGTCAGAGCCCTAGAATTTATCAAAGAGCAGGTTAATGCAGGAATAAAACCACAGAAAAATCACTATTGGGGCAAAGAATTTTTCGATAGGAAGTTTGCAGTTATGTTGGAAGCTCTACAGAATCATGTACATGACAATTATAACATAAGTACTCTTGAACAAAAGCAGGATTTCGAAAAGAAAGTAGGTTTCTTACCAGGATTTCCTGTACCAAATGAAGGCTATCCTACTACAACGTTGATGGGAGGATGGTTACTGAGTGTTCCTTCAACATCAAAAGATAAGCAGTTGGCATGGGAATTGATCACGATAATGTTAGAGCCAAAAATAATTGCTCCAATGCATGAAAAATATGGTTTACTTCCAACACAGATACCTATAGGAGAAGGGCCTTATTCAGACAATTTGGGTAAAACAATTCCATAATATGATAAATTAGTCTCAATGCTCAAGAATGGTCGTTATGGTCCAAATATACCAGAGCAACCACAAATAGCTGAACATATAAGACTCATTTCTCTTATTGCTGTACGTTCAAGAGTTATGTAATAATATCTAATTATTTGCATTTGTAGGCAAAGAAGCTTTAGAGTTAATTTGAGTATAGAATTCAGCACAAGCAGTTTCACCAACAAGTTTTTAAAGTCAATATTATAGATAATTTGTGATTCAGTGTTATTACTATCTACATACAACAGATTTCTCTAGCACTTTTATGTCAGTTTGTTGAAAAGTAATTGAATATAATAATGAAAAATAAAGCTAATACTAGGAAAACCAATAAGAAAGCTGTGATTGCTGGCATTGCTCTTGCAGTTCTCATGGTAGGAGGTACTTTGGCTGCATTTTTGCCTTCTGGTTCTAACCGTAATAATAGTTCTAACTCCTCCTCAAATAATCAAAATCCAAACGAAATAATTCAAAAGTTATATAATCCTGTAGTTCAAAATGCTTCAGCACTTGGAAGCAGTACAGCTGATATAACGATAATTGAATTCGCAGGTTATCAATGTGAATCCTGTGCAAAATTCAATAGAGAAGTCAGAGATGACATACTTAGAAATTTTGTAGACACAGGACAAGTGCGGTTTCTATTTAAAGATTTTATTAATAATAATGATATGTCTACTACCACTTCTACTTCTACTACTACTGTTGATGAAGCCTCTATATTAGCTGCAGAGGCATCTTATTGTGCTGCGGAACAAGGAAAATATTGGGAATATCATGATAAGTTGTACCAAAACGCAGAAGGTGAAAATACAGAGTGGGTGACTATAGATAATCTAAAGCAAATTGCAAATAACGCTGGGATAGGAGATCTGATGCAATTTTCTGACTGCCTTGAGTCACATAAGAATTCTAAAACTGTGAATGAAAATGACAACCTTGCAAGGAGCATAGGTTTACAATCCTCTCCTACCTTCATTCTGTTGTCTAATAGAACACAACCATTAGCAATTCAAGGTGCTCAACCATATTCAATTTTTGAGCAGGCAATACGAGAAATACAATCATCATCACAATCTTCATGATAAATTTAATACAAGCAGAATGTGTGTAAAATGTGGTAACCTGTTAGTCCCTTAATTGAATCTAAGGTGGAAGAAGACTCTAATCATTGTTGTATTCGAATAATCATCGTGAGCCTGATGTGGCATATGCATGCTAAATTAATCACCCAACAATAGTTGAAGTTATACAGGCTGGAGGAAGAGATAATAGGGATATCGGAATTTAAAATGAAGGAGTGAACAAGAAAAATGGTTAAATGTCCTCTATGCCGTGAACCAATTGACAAAGATAAAGTAAATGAACATATTCAAAATCATAGGCCATTTGCAACAGAAGAAAATGTCGGTGATCTCTTTAGAGCCATTGTGGATCTTCGATCAAGAATAGAAGAATTGGAATCCAGGACAGCAACAAATAGAGCCGGCTGATATTACATCTGAGAAAACACGAGTATATATATATAAGAACTAGAAAGGTTAAAAGAACTCGGCTAATATCGTTGTACATATACATAATTTGAGTCAATTGTCATTGAAATCTTCGATAAATATTTATCTTGTAAGCAAATAATCTGGGAGAGATATTTAAGAAGAAGTTGAAAACAGATAAGGGGATAATAATAATAGTTGTAGGCACCTTTGTGAAAGGAAGTGAATAGCAATATTGCGACTACCGCTGTTGCTATCACACTGATGGAAACGAGATATGTATTACTCTAATTTGTAAACACCTGAATCAGAAACAACTATGTTAATCTGGATAAAAGGATCTTGATGTTCAATATTTTCTGGTTATATTCAAAAAGCCTTATACAGAGGAAATGGCAACAATACAGTGTCTTTAGTTTCTGTAGTTAGAGAATAGGAAAAAGATATCACCGTCTGAAATATCAAACTCATAACAAGACGAGATGCAATCTCTTGGGCTGTCTGTATTTAATTTTTGATACACAAAAAACTCTATTATATATATTGATACAAATCTTTTCTTAGAAGAAATAATGTATTCGCTGATGTATAGTTCGTTGAACATCGCTTTTAAATAACATTCCACAGTGCGAGCATATGTAAATACCTAATTGTTCAATATCTCCATTCTTCAGAATTGCGATTTCATTTTCTTCTTTCATATTCTCTGTTACTATGTAGTCATTAAGCCGGTTTTTGGCAAGAGTATATTGTAAAATTTCCTTTATTTTTTGAATGTCGGTCTCATTATCTAAGATAATAATATCATTATTATTATTGTTGCTCTGTTTCTGTGAAATAGATCTGTTTTCAATAGTATTAAGAATAATTTTCCTTATTTTACTAGAAAGATATGACATATCAACTTTAATTACCATAGATATGATCACCTTGTAATGTCATTAAATCCAATATCTAGTTTTTCATCACATATCAGATCTTTCGGAGAAAGAATAGAATTAATATATATCTAGAGAAGATATTTTAATAGAATGGCTATAGATCATTAACCGCCAGACAATCGGCTATTACTCTTATTATGCTCTTTGATATATTTTAAGCTATCAATAATTCAATAGGATTTCCTGTCGATCAATAATCTCAGAGCCATAAACATTAATTCCTAATTGTAATTGTCTCCTTTAGAATTGATACTATCTACATTTCCTTGTCTCTTTGAGATTCATTTGCCACCATGCTCATAGTATGTATCTCTCACACAATTATTGACATATTTAATAAAGAATTACAATACACATAAGCAGACAAGGTGTGCATATAAAATCTAAGAAACAAAGTTATAATATTGAGAGATGAAACATAATAGAGTTTTATCGGCTCTGTTAACTTAGCGATAAATCTATAGCTGGATGAATCCTACTTCTTTATGCAT
>DASQRW010000136.1:0-5737 GCA_035642715.1 Nitrososphaeraceae archaeon
TCGTAGCTTGGCTTCTCTAAATCAGTAGCCCTCATGAGCCTAACTTCTCTACCAAGAATAGATTACAAATTGTGATCAATCTTGTCCTGATCGGATGAGAAAATGTGGGTGCCATCTGGGAAGGTAATCCGCACAGGTGGAATGTTCTCGACTACTTGTGGCGGTGTGTCTTCTATAAAGGCAGCACGAAAATCAGAGCTTCCCCCATTTCCTAGGGTTCTTGGCACTAGCAACCTTACCAGTTTCCTGGTCAATAAGTGCGTATGTGCGATCTCCTACGAGTCCGCGTTCTGTTATGTACGAAGAATTGAGCTCCTCTCCTAGCATTGATTTTACGGGATAACGCCATAAGGAAACTACAGTTCCTGCAGCTGTAGCAGTACGAGCTTTATTCACAGAGTCATCATCCTCTCTCTATGATGAACCTTCAGAGTGCAATTTCCTATTTATGGTTTATTATGCGATGAATGGATTGTTGTTTAATTTGATGTTGCTAATCTAGCGGACCAACATCCTGACATATTGCAGAAATAATCTCTGCTTATGAAGCATAATTCAGTTCAATTAAAACAAATTTAGACATATTCTGCTATTTAAAAGTAGGAAGAGATTATTCTTTGTTTGCGTTGGATATGTCTAAGAATAAAAGCAAGGGTGTGTAAATGATTATCTTTATTAAGAGAGATTTTCAATAATTTTAGCTGCTTCAGATATTGTAAATGCTTTAAGGGTCACAGTACGTGCATTACCTTGACTTTCAACAGATAGCAGAGATGACATTATTATCGTATCATCTGATGCTTCTACTATAGACACACCATCATACTTTCCAAACGTATAATATGTGTCAATTAGTCTACCGCCTGCTTTTTCTATCATATTTTTAAACATTTCAGCACGTTTTGGAGAATCTTTTATATTCTTTATTCCTTGGTCTGTAAACTTCCATAGAATAATATAGTGAGACATTGTTTTAAAATAAAATTGTCAATTAAATATATATATATATATATCTACCTAGATTGACTAAAATTCCTATAAGCCAAGTGTCTATTTATTTCTTAGACATAGATTGTTTCCCTTGTTTATTTACTATTCTGACAATAGTGAAGGTTAATGAAAGCAGCGAAGGCTCTACAGAGGTAATGTACTTCCAATACTATTTTCAATTACAGAATCATAGTAATATTGTAATGATTTACTGTTATTTCTAATATTCTTTGAGCCTAAGATAGTCATTACGCTACTATTATAGCATCATCATTTTGTTAGTATAAGATGGGGTATTATCTATATGCCTTCACAGCCTTCACTTTCTGTTAGTTTTGATTGGATGCAAACTCACAATCACTTTACATAATGTTTGCAATGATAGATGGCCACATTCTTCACTCTATAACTATGTAGTTAAGGATAATTAAAGAGAAAGACCTTAAATCTGTGTACAATAATAGAAGATAGAGTTTAATAGGCTGCTTCCCTGAATTAGAATATATTTCTTTTAGTTTATTTATAAAGAAACACATTACTTCTTCTTGCCATCTTCTTTCATCCTTTCATAAATCCAATAGTAAATCCTGCTGACATACTACCTGTAAGAGGAATACCAAAGCTAGTCATTGCTAATGAAGAGGCTGTTGCTGCAGCAGCATGGCCATCACCACTACTAATACCTGGAATCTGGGTAATTGCATTTGAAAGTGTTGTAATAGCATCCTCTGAAACTGTTTGAAGTTTATTCCAGTTTATGTTAGCTATTTGATGATATTGTAAGTATGTTAGTCCTGCTAGAAATAATCCAGCTATTACAGCTAATATTTTGATTACTTTCTTCAATACATATCCAATTAGAACACCTACAAAGAAGCCACCACCCATAGTAGCTGCAGCTGGTCCGAAACTTTCAATGCTCATATTTTAGATGCATCTCCTTAGGAGTTTAGTTGTTAGCAATATGCAATGACTAATTTCATAACTCTATAGCGATACAGTCCTGTATGTGGTAACATTGACAAATATGAAAATCCAGGTTACGGAATGAAAACTCGTACTAGCATATTTTGTGTATACTGGATCTTCTATCTCTATTTGCTTACCTAAACCTTTGACAACAATTTGTCTTTGTAGCATATTATCTATTTTATCTACAAGAGCTATAGCTTTTGTAGTAGACTTTTCTGTTCAATATTCAGTAGATTATAGCCAAATATAATACAAATGGAGACAATATTTAACAGCAACATGTAGAGAGCATTATACTACTATTCCAATTTAGGCTCATCTAAATACATGTCTTATGAACAACCATACAAATATCAGTAATAAGACAACTTAAAATTAATGATGATGAGAGGCCAAATTGGAAACTTGCATTTAATGATAATAATAGAGGAATTATCATCAAGGTTAGAAAAGAGAATCATAAAATACTATACGATAATAAGTTATCACTAAAAGATTTCAGTCCTGCGTCTAATTATCGTGTGAAATTTGTTTCATAAACGGTATGTAGAGAAAATTAAATATCTGCAAAGAAATTTCCATCTGTTTAGTTGCTAGAGAATTCATAAGATAAATTGTCGGTCTGCACAATCTCCATTAATAATCATCAACATAATGGATTCTTTCATTCTTTCTGATGTAATCATGTTTATTTTCTCTACCTAAGTTTTGTTCTTCTTCTTTGGAACGCTTAACTTCTCTATTATTATCATCATCAAGTGATTTATGCTTTGAAATTTGTTTGGTACCCAGTCAATCATTTTATGTTGTGAAAGCAATAAGGCCATAATTAGTGGTTCGGCTGGAAAAGGTTGACCCTTCGTTAATTGCAGTAGCGTACTTGTAACAATCATTTAGCATATTACTGAATAAGTCTCTATCTTTTGTTGAAGACAGGCTATCTACAAAACTCCTCCATAATTCAATTTCTTTTGTAAGAATATCCTCATTTGGAGATAGACTCATCAATTACTTTCTATTTTATTATTACTTTTAGGATTTGAAACACCAATCAGACAGGAGGAGGTTATATCCTAAAAGGCCAAAGTATTATTGACGAGAATCTAAGATGGCAGCAAAAGTATATTCTAGGCCTTATTATCATTTCAAATTTGGTTAATGTACATCTATTAGCTTCATTACTATACGGATTTCATTGGAAAGTGATAGTGATTATTGCTGGTATACTAAAGAAAGGAATGATTAATAGAATGACAATGAAAATGTCCTTAAATGTTGAGGATGCAATAAGCTTACTACAAGAAAACAGGCACTCTAATGACAAGGCACTATTCAAGTAACCTTTGAAATGGTGTTATGTTCATAAATGGATATCCAATTTATAATGCATCATACAGCATAAAAATTTAATTTTATGATAATTTGATTCGATTTTCAACCAAGATACTAATAATTATAGCAGTGAATGTTGCAAACAAGAGCACATTGCTCAGATTTTAAAATATTATACAATACTTTGGTGACAATATCCTAATGTAGCATTTTGTAATAAGCCTACAGTGATGTTGTTTCTGATTTTTTCCTTCGCGGAATGTTTTCAGTGAGTTGGGATTGATTTGTTGCAGTTTGTGGTTGCTCTGTTTTTCTTACAGTTTCCCGTACTGTCTTTGCAGTCTCGCGAGCTGCTATGTTAGTTTCCTCAGCTGCATTAATAGTCTCCCTTATTATACCACGCTCTCTCATATCTCTTGCAGTATCGCTAATTTCTTTTGCAGTATCGCGAGTTGCTATCGTAGCTTCACGAACCGCCTCTGTGAGCTCATCAATTGCACCACTCTGACGGATAGCTCTTACTGCCTCTCGCATCTTGTATGATGTTTCGCGAATATTTTTAGCGATATTCTTAACAGTTTCAGCAGTTTGTTCAGGAGTCATATCTCTTATTCTTGTTCTTCTAGTTGTATCGGTCGTATCTTTATTAGTATCAGTATTGGCAATATCTGAATATGGCATAATATATATATGAAGTTCTACTATAAAAGGAGCGCTATTTCTTTTAAAATACACAGATATTTTTGCTATTTATTAGCTTTTGCTGAAAAGGCTCTTTATATTGAAAGAATCCTTCCTATATAAGATCTAATCTTGAACAGATATAAAGGCTATTTTAAATCTTTTATATTTTTATAGGTTTTCGATGCTTCCCTTACTGCTTCTTCAGCGGTATAGATAGTTCCTGTTTTTTTAGAAGATGCAATTGTAATTTTTAATTCTTCTACTAGACCAGCAATTGATTCTAACATTTCTTTTATTGCAGAGATAACCCCGGCAAAGTTTTGATTACTTTCTACTGAATCCATAGTAATTCTGAGTGACTTAATAGTAGCGCTTACTTCATTAATAACCCCTGTTTGCTTAATTTCTTTCACCATGTTTTCAGCCTCCATGGATGTATTCTGTATTGCCTCGGTGGTCAAGCGAAGATTTTCAATATTCTTCACCATCTCTGGATCTTTTAATGATTCTATTATTGATTGCGCCGTTCTAGCAGTTTCTTTAATCTTGTCCAGAGACATCTGCATTTCTGGTGTTCCAAATTGACGTATAATTTCTGCTGCATTAGAAGTAGTTTCCTTTATATCTCTGATCTTCCCTCCCATTATACAAAATATAATTTTAGCAGTTAATTAGACTCTGAAAGAATGTTATAAAGTAATACTATATAACCAAGTTATCTATCTGTTGTTGAGAAGGATTAAAGCATTGAATTTACTTTCTAGGCTGGCATTTAGGACACCAAAATGTTACATGAGAACTAGATTGCCTATCAATGACAATCTTTGTACCACATATCCAACATGGATGTCCTCCCCTTCGAAAACCCAGTGTCTAAATTCCCATTTATTTGATGCTTCTTCTTGCTGCTGAGGTCTTGTACGCCCTGCACTTACATAACCTATTTTCAATACACATGGAATTTCTTCTAATAATTGTTGTTCTTCCTACTGAGATAGATTGTTTGCAATTCTAAACGGCCAAAGCTTTCGTAGCAACAATATTTCTGATTTGTACTTGTTACCAATACCTGCAACGAAGGTTTGATCTAATAACAAGTCAGCAAATTTCATTTTACCTCGCCTATGTAATCGATTTCATACACTTTCAATATCAAATGTTGACTTTAATGCATCAGGACCGAGTTGTGCAATAGATTTATGTTTTGATGGATCAGACATGGTAAAATGAAGGATCGGTCCATTGAATTGGACTGCTACTTGAGCAGGCATGATTAAAATAAGCCTTACTCTAGAGTCATTTCGGACATCTTTTACAGTTTCTTGAATCGATGACGTAGTATTGTTTTTATCAATTTTGTCTTTATTTGTGGTATTATTATTTCTTGTTGAGTTATGTCTTGACCAGCTGATGATTATACGCGGAGGTGGTTTTGCCTCGCCCCTATCAAATTCTTAGCATATATTCGTTATTTTCCCCACATCATCATATGGTTGCGAAGGTATACTCCAGATGCAAAGCTGATAACCATATTTTTGCCATAGGTATCTACAGACTTGACTTTGGAACCAATTATTTTTGATTTTATAATATTATCTTTTAATGTTTTGCAATGAATATCTACAATAGTTTTTCCCAAAATTGTCTCAGATATTTTATCTGCTGTGCATTTTACCTCGGGTCCTTCAGACATTATTTTTATTTCCTATGGTCTTTATTGTTGTCTTACCTAATGTGTGTCTGAGAGCTGATTCTAAAT